>JAOAQX010000017.1 GCA_025210805.1 Flavobacteriales bacterium | reverse complement strand
TGAACCATCCCCCTTCCCCCCTTCTAAGGGGGCTTATTCTGATTCCCCTTTGAATAGCTTGTCTTTATTTCTTTTTTGAGGTATTTCGTGGTAAAACATCCGCTTTCCCCCCTTCTAAGAGGGCTTATTCTGATTCCCCCTTTGAATAGCTTGTCTTTATTTCTTTTTTGAGGTATTTCGTGGTAAAACATCCGCTTTCCCCCCTTCTAAGAGGGCTTATCCTGATTCCCCTTTGAATAGCTTGTTCCGATTTTTCGGGAGGGCTTATATCAGTGAGTAAATTAAAATCAAAACAGTATGACTCGAACACACTTTTGAGGGTGAAATCTTTAATTTTATCCAAAAGGTTTTCCAAAGGTCTTTCTTTTCCTATCTTTGAGTCAAAAGAGCAAAGATGAAAGCAATAAAATATATTGGGTTAAGTTTAAGTATCTCACTTTTATCCCTAAATTATAACTGTGGAGGAAATCCAGAATCTCAAAAGCAAGTAACCGAAGCAAGAGCACCACAAAAAATCAATCAAACCGTAAATGGGTTAAAAGAAGGTCTTCATGTGGCAAAAAACGACGCAGGGCAATTCCGTAGGAAAATAAACTTTAAGGCAGGAAAAAGGCACGGAAAAAGTTATGATTACTATGATGACGGAAAACTAAGGGCTGTAATTGATTACCAAGAAGGACAAAAGCATGGTGAAGCAATTTGGTATTTTGATGGTAAAAAAGTTTTTAGAATCAATCGTTATCAAAATAATTTAAAACATGGGGCTCAAGAAAAATTTTATAAAAACGGACAAGAATTAAGTGTTTTAGAGTTTTATGAAGATCAGCCAGGAGTAGGGTTAAAAGAGTGGACAGAAAATGGAACTCCTCTATTATCTACCACAAATATCGTCCTAAAAAAACAAGGAAACAAACTGGTAGCCACCTTAGATTCGGGAAACGAAAAGGCGGATTTCTATTATGGAAACCTCACAGAGGGGAAGTTCTTAAACAATAAATTACTTGATATAACCGCCACAGAAGGAGAGGGGATAATCAAAAAATCTAGACTTAAAGATCTCAACGAAATTACTATTACGGCTAAATATAGCACCTATCTTAAAAATTCTAGAATCATCACAAAAACGGTAAAATGGTCAGAAATATAATCTTACTCTCACTTTTAAGTATTTCTTTGGCTTATGCCCAAAAGAATACCTGTCAAGAATTTAAAAGTCCAGCTTCTTTTCCGCTTTCAAGCTTAGAAAGTATTGGGAATAATTCACGCTCAGATACTTTTGATATCACCAATTATACAATTCGTTTAGACTTGATGGAGGGAAATCAAGATATACTGAAAGCAAACACCAAGATTTCTTTTAAATCACTGATGAATGCACAAAATAGCATCCGTTTTGATCTAAAAAATCTCACAGTAGATTCGGTGTTTTTTGGTTCTCAAATTGCGTCTTTCTCTCAAGGAGGAGAAAACATTCAGGTTGATTTTCCAAGTACGATGGATGCACAAGATTCTGCTAAAATCACACTTTTTTACCATGGAACGCCTGTGGTGGATGGTAGTGGCTTCGGAGGTTTTGACTTCGATGGAAATTATTGGTACAATCTAGGAGTTGCATTCCAGTTTCAGCCTCACACTTTTGGAAGAGGTTGGTTTCCTTGTTTTGATAATTTTGTTGAGAGATCTACCTATAATTTTCAAATAAAAAGTCCCAAAAACTTTAAGGCTTACGCCAATGGAATCAAGATACAAGAACAAGTATATAATGATTCAATAAGAGTAACAGAATGGGAAACTCAAACAGAATTTCCCACCTATCTAGCATCTGTTGCCGCAGCACCTTATATAGAAATTCAAGATACTTTTACCAGTATTACAGGGAGAAAAGTACCGGTTCAACTTTCTTGTTTGTTGTCAGATTCTATGAATTTAGTCAACTCTTTTGAGCATCTTCAAAATGCTTTTGATGCTTTTGAAGCAAAATTTGGGTCTTATCGATGGGAACGAATAGGTTATTCTGCAACACCCGTGGGAGCCATGGAGCATCCTGGAAACATAGCTTACCCAAAGAACTTAATCAATGGAAACCTGCAAGGAGAAAGCATTATGGCTCATGAACTCGCTCATCATTGGTTTGGAAATTTAATGACTTGCCATAGAGCAGAGGAAATGTGGATCAACGAAGGTTGGGCAGAATATCTTTCCTTTTATTTTGAAGAGGCCGTTTATGGTAAAGAGAAATACCTTGAAGTGATTAGAAATAATCATTTGAATATGCTAAAAACAGCACATATAATAGATAACGGATATCAGATTTTGGCAGAAATGCCTCAAAATGTTACCTATGGAAGACATACATACAATAAAGGAGCCGATGTCATTCATACCTTGAGGTCTTATATGGGAGATAATCTGTTTTTTTCGGCACATAAAAATTTAT
This sequence comes from Flavobacteriales bacterium, assembly GCA_025210805.1. NCBI lineage: Bacteria > Pseudomonadati > Bacteroidota > Flavobacteriia > Flavobacteriales > Flavobacteriales bacterium. The sequence goes on along the minus strand of JAOAQX010000017.1, from coordinate 30,069 downwards.
TGGATCAGTATGCCTTTAACGATATTCAATCTACGGAGTTTAGAGATTATTTAAAAAACAAAGGCTTTACCGATGCCGATTCTTATTTTGATGCATTTATTTTTCAAAAAGGTTGGGCTCAATTTGATTTTGGAAAGTGGCAAATATCGGCTCAAGGTAGCCAGTGGAAAACCAATTTTAGCTTAGTTCAAAATCTAAAAGAAGCCTCAAATCTTTATCAAAATGTACCCCTAACCATTACTTTTTATGATCAAAATGGACAAGAAGAAAAGCACCAAGTAAAAGCAAGTGGTTTAGAAACAGATTTTAGCTTTGTGAGTTCTATAAAACCATATTTTGCAAGTATCAATGAAGACGACAAAATTAGTTTAGCAAGTTTTCATTATGTAGATTGGATCAAAAACACAGGCTCAAAAAGTTATTCGGCTATAGATGCAAGAATAAAAACGACCCAAATTGCCGATTCTACCCGTTTTTATATCCGTCAAAACTGGGTGAAGCCTGCGGGGAACTATCATGAGGATCGTTTTATTATTTCACCAGATCGATACTATAATATTCAATTATTACATTCCAATGGTTTTGAGGGAGAATTGGAACTCAAATACAATGGAAATAGCGAAAACACCAAGGATTATGGTTTGATGCAATACAATACAACAAACCAATATGATGAAAATCAAATTTGTGTACTGTATCGTGAAAATGGTGAAAAAGACTGGAAACTTTATCCCGATTTTGAACTTCAAACAGGATCTTTATGGAGTAAATCTGGAAAAGTAAAAATAAAAAATCTAAAAAGCGGTGCCTATGTTTTGGCTTTCAACAAATGGCCAATAGGACTGGAAGAGTTTAAAGCTCAAGATTGGACTATTTCTCCAAATCCTAGTAACGGGCAGATAGAAATATTCAGCCATAAAGCTTTAGATAGTTTATCTTTGTATGATCTCAATGGTAAATTGATTATGAGTTTTGCAAAAATGGATGCTAATTCTCAGAAAAACATTGATTTATCGGCTTTAGCCAATGGAATGTACTGGTTAAAAGCTCAAAAAGGAAATCACATTATTAGTAAAAAAATTGTACTAAATCGTTAAAAAATGAATTTAGATCTTAGAAATAAAAGAGCCGTAGTTTGCGGTTCATCACAAGGAATTGGTTTAGCCACAGCACAAGAACTTGCCAGCATGGGAGCCAGTATTTGTTTAGTAGCCAGAAATGCCGAAAGACTTGAAGAAGCAAGAAAAACCTTGAGTACAGAGAATGGTCAAGAGCACCACTTATTATGTGTAGATTTTTCAAGACCAGATGAGGTAAAGGAAATCGCTCAGGAATATGCTCAAAAGGTATCAGATATCCATATTTTGATAAACAATACAGGAGGTCCTGCAGGTGGGCAAGCGATAGACGCAGATGTAAGTGAATTTTTAAATGCTTTTTCTATGCATTTAATTTGTAACCAACATTTGGCACAAGCTTTTAGTCCACAAATGAAAGAAAACGGATACGGAAGAATTGTAAATATTATTTCCACTTCCGTAAAAATTCCTTTAAACGGTTTGGGTGTTTCCAATACCATTCGTGGAGCCGTAGCAAACTGGAGTAAGACTCTAGCAAACGAGTTAGGAAAATATAATATTACCGTAAACAATGTTCTTCCTGGGGCTACAGAAACCGTAAGACTCAAGAGTATCATAGAGAATAAGGCAGCAAAAACAGGAAATTCTTATGAGGAAGTAGAGAAAAAGATGCTTTCGATTATCCCAATGCAAAGATTTGCTCAAGCCCAAGAAGTAGCCAATGCCGTAGCATTTCTATGTTCGCCAGCAGCTTCTTATATCAATGGAATTAATATTCCTGTGGACGGAGGAAGAACAGGATCACTATAATTCTTATGAGTGAAAATTTAATAAGAATCAATAAATACCTCAGCGAAATAGGGTATTGTAGTCGTAGAGCTGCCGATAAACTGCTGGATCAAGGGAGAATAACCATTAATGGTGAAAAACCATTAATGGGAACTAAAATCTCACCAAGTGATGAAGTTTGTGTAGATGGAAAGCCTGTGAAAGCCAATAAAGAAAAGCCTGTTTATATTGCATTTAACAAGCCAAAAGGAATTGTGTGTACCACCGATACTCGTGTGGAAAAAGACAATATCATCGATTATATTGGGCATCCAAGAAGAATTTTTCCCATAGGAAGATTAGATAAACCAAGTGAAGGGTTGATTTTACTTACAAGCGATGGCGACATTGTGAATAAAATCCTGAGAGCAAGAAATAATCACGAAAAGGAATATATCGTTACCGTAAATAAATCGGTCTCAAAAAGCTTTCTTAGAAAAATGGCAAATGGAGTCCCGATATTAGATACCGTAACCCGAAAATGCCATGTAGAGCAAATAGGACGAAAAACGTTTAAGATAATTCTTACGCAGGGGCTTAATAGGCAAATTCGTAGAATGTGTGAATATCTAGATTACCGAGTAACCAAGCTGAAAAGAGTTCGAATTATGAATATAGAGCTCGATATTTCTTTAGGAAAATGGAGAGATTTGACTCCCAAAGAACTTCGGGATTTGAATAATCTATTAAAAGATTCTACTAAAACTTTCGATGAGTAGCGTGTTTATACGCTTTTCGATGAGTAGTTTTTTATTTTAATCAGCATAAAAAAAAGCCTCCATATTGGAGGCTTTTTTTAAAAGTGTTTTGTTTAGTTACACGTATAAGTAGTAACAACTTTTTGTTTTAGTTCTCCAACACCTTGTTCTACAGTTACAACAGGGTTGTCTTTGATTTTGTCTAGTTCATCTCCACAAATTTCTTGAGCGGAAACAGTACTCGTACTAACTTGTTCTCCATTTAGATATTGAACGACCTTAGCTGAGCATTTTTCACAGGATTCTTGACAAGATGTCATTAAAAAAGCAATTGATAAAATTCCTGCAATTTTTAAAATAGATTTCTTCATTTTGAAATAATTATAAATTTGAATCAAATATAATATTTTTTTTCTACTTATACAATAATTGAGGACTTAAGCTTCATGAAGAAAGTGCTTTAGAAGATTGATTGTATTAAAAACGATCGATATAATCCTGAAGATTCTCTTTCTCCAAAGCCAGTTTTTTCTTTAATCGGTAGCGAGCTTTTCGAACACTTTCTGGGGAAATTGCTAGTAAATCTGCTACTTCATCAAGGCTTAGTTTGAGCTTTGAAATCATAAACAGTTTTTTCTCACTTTTAGTCAAGTTTGCATGGTGTAGTTTGAGTTTCGCTTCTACACCTTCAAATACTTGATTGTATATTTTCCTAAACTCACTCCAGTCGTCTTCTGTTAATATTTTAAAAGCCAAGAGTTCATCCACCATTTTTATTTTCTCGGTGTTTCCACTGGCAGAGAATTGATCCATTTCTTTAAGTTTTTCTACTTGTTCAAGCAGTTTTCTTATTTGGGCATTTTTCTCAATGATTAGTGTGGTGATTTGGCTTAAATGTTCTCTGTTTTCGTCAAGTTCAGAACGAGCTCTTTCCAACTCCATTTTTGCTAAAGCTCTTTTAGATTCCAAAAGTTCCTTTTCCTTTTCCACCAGTTGTTTACTTTTTCTAAGTGTTCTTGCCAATAGAAGAAGAACCCCGATGAGAAGTACTAAAAACACAGATACAATCCAAAATCTATTTTCTTTAGCATCTATTTCTTCTTTATAAAACGAAATGAGTTTTCCCTGCCTTTGAATTTTTTCTCGGTCTTCTACGGCTTGAAGGTTGTTCTCTTTTCCAATTTCATAAATGGAGTCCGATAAAGTATTGTAGATTTTTACGTATTCGCTTGCTTTTGTAGTATTCTCATTTTCAAGAGCTAGGAGTACCATTTTTTTCATGATATCAGCCTGCTCTTGTGCATAATGATGTTCTTTACTGAGTTTGTAAGCCTCTTCTAAATACTTTAAGGATTCATTATCTTTTCCTTGTTTGGACTGAAGGGTCGCCATTTTTTTCACAATGGCAATTCTTAGGTTATTATCTTGAGAATGAGATAGTTCTTTGAATGCTAGTTCTAATTGACGTATCGCCGAGGCAAATTTTTGCGTTTTTTCAAACAGTTTTGCCTGTTCTAAATATATGGAGGCTTGTGTATTACGATCTCCTATTTCCTTGGCATATTTTAAGGCATTGTTTAAAAAATTGGAAGCATTTGATTGTTTGTTTTCTAGCTGATGATACTTCCCTTGGAGATAATAAGCTTTCATTAAACTTTCTGGACTGTTTTCACTAATTCCATATTCAAATACATCTTGAACATAAGTAGTAGCAAACGTACTTTGATCTAAGTCCAAATAAATATTTCCTAAAAGAAAATTGGTTTCAAAAAGTGCTTGTTTTTCGTTGTTTTTTTGGAAAAAATCTCTGGATTTTACCCCAAATTGAATCGCCTTATTATGCTTTTTAAGGATTTGGTAGTTTTTAGCAAGTTTAAGCTCTAGATGATGCAAAACTTTTTTATTACCATGAATTTTCATCCATTCATAAGCATCTAAATAGTATTTTAAACTGGTTTTTGTTTGTTTTTTTTGAGCATAGTAATCACCAATTTGCTCAAACATCAGCATTGTGTGTTCAGCAGATTGTGCCTTTTCTTTTACTTGGGTATTTATCGCACTTTCTTGAGGATTTTTATCCAAAAAAGGCTTAATCCAAGAAAAACTCTTTTTTTCTTGAGCTTGAAGTGACCAAAAACTTGATAAAAAAATTAAAACAAATAAAAAAAGCTCCTTTTTTCCTTTCATAAAATTATTAAGCAAATATTACACCCGAACCAATAAGTTCGTCTTTGAGATACCAAGCTGCAAATTGACCTTTGGCAATCCCTCTTTGTGGTCTATCAAAGATAAGGTATAAATTTTTATTGTTTAAATATAGTGTGCATTTCTCTAGCTCCTGGCGGTATCTTATTCGTACTAAAAACTCCTTAGATTCCCCTTCTTTGAGTTGCATATCTGGGCGTACCCAATGAATCTCACTTTCTTGAATTTTTAATCCATTTCTAAATAAACCAGGGTGATTTTTTCCTTCACCAACATAAACGATATTCTTTTGTGTATCAGTAGCTATTACAAAAATAGGTTCTACTTTTCCTCCAATACCTAGTCCCTTTCTTTGTCCTATTGTATAAAAGTGAGCTCCGCTGTGTTTTCCTATTTTTTTTGCCGAAAATTTCTTAAAATCATAAGGACTAGAATTGTCTTCTAAAGTGTCCGATGCTTTTTTAGAAAATTGAGGGTCATCTGGGAAGATTTCAAAAACATTTCCTTCTTTTGGCTGTAGCTGTTGCTGAAGAAAATCGGGTAATTTCACTTTTCCGATAAAGCACAAACCTTGCGAATCTTTTTTCTGAGCAGTTGCCAATCCTATTTTTTCTGCCAAAGCTCTTACCTCAGATTTTTGAAGATGCCCGATAGGGAAGAGCGCTTTTGAAAGTTGCTCTTGGCTTAACTGACAAAGAAAATAACTTTGATCCTTATTATTGTCTGCTCCTGCTATGAGTTGATAGGTTTGATTGCCATTTACTTCAATGCTTTTTTTCTGGCAATAGTGACCTGTTGCCACAAAATCGGCATCCAGTTGCATGGCCATTTCAAGGAAAATATCAAATTTTATTTCACGATTACAAAGTACATCTGGGTTTGGTGTGCGTCCTATTTCGTATTCACGAAACATATAATCTACGATACGTTCTTTATATTGCTCACTAAAATCAATGACCTGAAAAGGAATTTCTAACATTTCGGCAACAGCCAAAGCGTCGTTACTATCTTCTATCCATGGGCATTCATGATCTAAAATTACGGAATCATCATGCCAGTTTCGCATAAAAATTCCAACAACATCATATCCTTGTTCTTTAAGTAAATAGGCGGCAACACTGGAATCTACCCCACCCGAAAGTCCTACAACTACTCTTTTCATATATCTGAATAAAATGATCCTTGCATCATTGCAAATATCTGATGCAAAATTATGAAGAAATAAACGTTTGAGAAGTGTCTCATCAAGGATGATTTATCGCTGGGCAATGAGCGCATATACCATGGGGATTTTTTCTTCCAAACCTTTTATTTGATATCGTTGTGGAGCTGTTTCTATGATATTATCAAAACAAGGATAAGGCGAGTAATCGTACTCAGAAAAATGTTTAATCTTCATTCCTGTATCCAATAATCCTTTGAAAACCGCTTCCAAAGCATGATTCCAATAAACGAATTCTAACTTTTCTCCACCAGCACCATCGGTATAGGTTTCAGAGGAATCTTGCATAGCTCCTTTATTGAAATAAGAGAAAGAGATTTTTTTGAAAGAATCATCGAACATCCACACAACAGGATGAAACTCTATCAAAAGTAATTTGCCTTTCGGTTTTAAAAAAGAGTGAACTATTCCAGCCCATTGGTGTAAATCGGGCAACCAACCCAAAACTCCGTAAGAAGTGAAAATATAGTCAAAATTACCCTCAATTTTTCCTTCAAGATCCAGTACATCAGAACAAATGAATTCTATATCTATTTGGAGTTTTTGAGCGAATTTTCTAGCCTGTTCAATGGCTTTGTTAGATAAATCTACCCCAACAACTTCGGCACCCATTCTTGCTAATGAAAGGCTATCTTGCCCAAAATGACACTGTAAATGAAGAATCCTTTTTCCTTGGATATCTCCAAGTAAATCAAGTTCAATAGAATTTAAGGAAGTTTTACCGTTCATAAAGGCAGGGATATCATAAAAGTCTGACTGAATATGAATTTCGGTTCTTCTGTTCCAGGATTCTTTATTTATTTCAAGATGATTTTTGTTATTCATAACGGTTTTTGTAAAATAAATTCTTTTTTAAAAAATAAGAAACTCTTGTTTTTATACTGATACTTCCCGAATATTCCCAAATTTCACTGCATTTATAGTTGATTTTTAATGACTTATCGGCTTATGGCTAAATTAGATTAACAGACACGAGGAATGGTATTAGGTGTTTGAAATTACAAATAAAATCAATATTTTAATATATTTGTGTAAACAGCAAAGGAATATGATGTCTAAGGTCAATGAGAAATTTAATACATGGGTAGATAATCATTCGGATTATCTATTCAATTTTGCTTATTACAGAGTTGATGATCGTGATATGGCTAAAGATTTGGTTCAAGAAACCTTTTTAGCAGCCTATAAAGGGTTTAGTAACTTTCAAGGGAAATCTTCGGAGAAAACTTGGTTAACTTCTATTCTCAAAAGAAAAATATATGATCATTATAAAGAGAAAAGCAAAAAACAAAACACAAATTCTATTGCTTTTTTTGAGGAAGAAGGAAAGAGTCAAGGAATGTGGAATCATGAAAATGCCCCAAAGGATGTCAATTTTGGAGCAAAACAAATGGATAATGAGGAGCTAAAAAAGATCATTGCCTATTGTTTATCTTTGCTTCCGCCAAAAGCAGCCTCTGTTTTTAAGCTAAAAAATGTATTACATTATGATTCGGAGGTTATTTGTAATGAATTGGAAATAAGTAAGTCTAATTATTGGGTCTTGACTCACAGAGCAAAGCTCTTGATGAGATCTTGCCTTGAGGATAAATGGTTGAATTAAAAACGTACTATGCTAAAGTGTAAAGAAATAACTGAACTCAGTAATCGTGTTGTTGAGGGTGAAAAACTCAGCATGGGAACACGTATGCAAATGTGGATGCATCTAATGATGTGTAAGTATTGTGGTAGATACCACAAACATAATAAACAGTTGCAGGCTCTTTTTAATAGATTAAAAAGTGCTGTACCGAAGTTAAGTGAAGCAGAGAAAACAAAAATAAAGGAGCGACTAAAGGAATAAGTTTTTTTAGTTCCTCAAAAGTATTGAGCACATTCTTGATGATACAAGTTTGTGCTTTTTTTGTGAAAAAATGATTCATTCCTTTTTCGCAAAAAAAGAAATTCAATTTTGTTAAAAAGATTTTTGCAAGGGTTTTAAGTCGAAAAAAATCACCATTTTTGCAAGAAGACTCAAGGTATTCCATCTATGCAGAAATTTAGGCTACTTCTTTATCCATTTTCTCTTCTCTATAACTTCATTACTACGCTTAGAAATGTGTTTTATCGTTATGGTATATTCTCTACCCATGAATCCGGTACTCCTTTAATTTGTATTGGAAATTTAAGTACAGGAGGAACAGGGAAAACACCTCATACAGAAATGTGTGTAAGGATGTTGGAAGGGAATAAAATAGCCATTTTGAGTAGAGGTTATAAAAGGAAAACTAAAGGTTATTTATTGGCTGATAGCCATACCACAGCAGAAGAGATAGGAGACGAGCCTTTTTTGATGAAAAGAAAATTTCCTCATGTAGATGTAGTGGTAGATGAAGAAAGAAGGAGAGCAATAAGGAATTTGGTGAGTGATGTACGTCCAGACTTTATTGTGCTTGATGATGCGTTTCAGCATAGAAAAATTCAACCCAATCTCAATATTTTATTGACAGATTATCATCATCCTTTTTATGATGATTTTGTGCTTCCTGCGGGGAATTTGAGAGAAAATCGTTTTGGAGCTCAGCGTGCAGATATCGTTATCGTAACGAAATGTCCTGAGGTTTTAAGACCGAATCAGAAAAAAGAGATTTTTGATAATATAAGAAGCTATACAGAGGCAAAAGTGCTTTTTTCAACCATTAGTTATGGTAATCTAACCAGTGTTTTTAACCAGGAAATACTCGAAAAAAATCACCATTTTGAACATTGTATTGCCTTAACAGGAATTGCAAAATCTGATTTATTTGTGAAGAAAGTAAGAAATATTTGTGAACAAGTTCAACATCACAAATACGCAGATCATTATGATTTTCAAGAAATAGATATCAAAGAATTAATTTCTTATTTTGAGCAAATCAACCAAGAAAACAAAGCCATTATTTGCACAGAGAAAGATGCAATTCGTTTATTAAAATTTGAACATTTATTTAAAAATATACCCATTTTTTATTGGCCAATAGAAATTGACTTAAATGAAAAAGATACTAAGTACCTTAACGAAAAATTATTAGCTTTACCAGAAAGTATTAAATAATACCAATTACTTGCTAAAATTACTCACTAATATCACAGTGTTCATCATTAAACTTTAGCAATGTATCGGCATTAAACCAATAGGTAATTAAACACCATAAATGGCATAAAATGATTCAAAGAGATTTTCTAAATTTACATAGTAACCGTTCTAATGCAGGAATAGGACTTCCTGTGCTCATTATTTTAATGATTATTGGAAATATTATATTCTCAATACCCTTAATTATTTTAGCAGTAAGTCATTTGGATTCCGATAGCTTTAATGCTTTGAAGGATGGGAATCTCTCTGCAGCTTTTAAAGGGGCTGATATTAATGGTAATTTACTTTTGGCCGTACTGGTTTTTACCTTTTTAGGATATCTGATTCCTTTAGTAATGGTGATGAAACTCATTCATAAAGACCGATTTAAAAGATTGATTTCCTCCTATTCTAAAGTCGACTGGAATAGAATACTTTTTGCAACTTTTATCTGGTTTATTTTTAGTGCTCTTATTTCAGTTGTGGACTATTATTTTATTGCTGGACCAGAGAACTACGTCTTCCAGTTTGATTGGAAAAATTCTATTGTATTACTTTTCTTAGCTTTCCTGTTGATTCCTATACAAACTTCAACGGAAGAATTTGTGTTTAGAGGATATTTAATGCAGTTTTTGGGTAAATATTTTAGAATTCCTTTAGTTCCTATTTTTATTTCGGGTGCTTTATTTGGGCTTATGCATATTCAAAACCCTGAAGTTCATGAACACGGTGTAGGCTGGATGATGACTTATTATATTGGTGTAGGAATTCTACTTGGGCTTATTGTTTTTATGGATAATCGTTTGGAATTGGCTCTGGGATATCATGCTGCAAATAATATTTTTTCGGCAGTTTTTGTTAATTATGAAAACTCTGCTATTCCTACCGATGCATTTTTTCTTACCAAAGAAATGAATGTGCAAGATGGAATCCTTCCTTTCTATGTCGTATCCATTATATTGCTTCTTATTTTTCAAAAGAAATATCAATGGAAAAATTGGTCAGCCCTTTGGACACCACTTCCTCAGATAAAAACGGAAGAGGAAGTTGATAAAATAGGGGCTTAACGAATAGATTTCATCCTAAATCTCTTTATTGATACTTGAATATTCGTTGTGTATCGTCATTCGGTTTATGAGAAAATAGATCTTATGAATGGATCATTTGGGAACAATATTCAACTAAATATTTCGTTTAAACTAAAAAGTTAGTTATATTTGCTTCATACAATCAATAAAGTATCTTTATGAGTATCAAGATGACAGCCGCAGAGGAGGAGATTATGCAAATAATTTGGGAGCAGAAAGAAGCTTCGGTTAAAGAGATTCATTTAATTATTTCCAAAAAGAAAAAAGTAGCCGTTACCACAGTTTCTACAATAGTAAGAATACTGGAGAAAAAGGGATTTGTTGATTTTGAAAAAAGTGGAAGAACCTATTATTATCATCCCAAAATAGCACGATCAGCATACAAAAAGAATATGTTGACTATGCTTATGGAAGATTATTTTGGAAACTCGAAACAGCGATTTTTGTCTTTTTTTATGAAAGAAAACGAAGTAGAAATAGAAGACATTGAAGCGCTCCTAAAAGAATTAAAAGATGAGTAATTTATTGATCATAAACTGGGTATTGTTTCCCGTATTTATCTGGGGGCTCATGTTTGGGCTTTATCATATTTTGTTGCGTAAAGAATCAAGTTTTGTCCATAACAGAATAATTTTGATTTCTATTCTGCTATTACCTATTCTAATGAATTTTTCACCCAATTTTTGGGTAATTGAGAGTGAAGTTCCTACAATAATTTTACCTGAGATTCTCCTAAATACAGACCAAATAAATACTTCAAAAGGTTTGAGTTTTAATTTCTGGTGGTTGTTTTACGGTTTGGGTGTTTTCGTTCAAATTTCAATTGCCATTTATCAAATTCATCAAATAGGGAAAATGATCCACCTAGCCCAAAAGAAAAAGGAGTATTGGGAGTCTGAAAAAAGAGAGGCCTTTTGTTTTTGGAAATGGATCGTGATTGGTAAACAACTTCCACAAAAGGAAGTGATCCTTGCTCATGAGAAAATCCACAAACAAGCATTTCATAGTTTGGATTTAAGTATTTTGATGCTTTTGAGGACGTTCTTTTGGTTTGTTCCTATCTGGAATTGGGTAGAGAAATTACTCAAGGAAAATCATGAGTTTTATGTAGATCAAAAAATTTTAGAACAATTTTCTTATACCGATTATTTACAAGTGTTTGCAAAGAGCGCTCATATTCCAACAAAGGAAATGCAAAGAAGCTTGGTGAATAGTCATTTTACTAACTTCAAAAAAAGAATCTTTATGATGAAAAAAGAGAAAACTACGAGCCTATGGAAAACAGGCTTGGTTGCATTTTCGGTAATTGGTTTGTTAGGTGTCAATGCGATTTCTTGCGAAACTCCCGAAATAGAAAATCACCGCCAAGAAGAAGCCTCAGAAGCGGAATATGCTCATTTGCCTACAACCGATAATTACCAGAAGGTAAATGCAGAAATTATGCAACAGATAAGCACTGGATTTAAGTATCCTGAAGCAGCAAAAAAAAGAGGTGATTCTGGAAAAATCTTTATCCAATTTGTTATTACAAAGGAAGGAACCTCAAAGAATTTAAAAGTACTGCGTGCAAAATGGGATCAAGGTCAAGAAAACGTACCAGAACTTCTTGAAGCAGGAAAGGAAATGGTACGTAAACTGAAAGTAACACCTTTAACTGTTGATGGAAATCCTGTAGCGGTTAAATACGTGCTTCCTATTAATTTTAAGCTCAAAGAAAAACCTAAAAAAGAATAGATATTGCTCATTGATGCTCCGAATTCAATAGAGGAATGGGGTATTCAAAATTTATTTGAAAATATTTTCAGCAATATCCTTTTGGTTATTAAGTCATTATTAAATAATGGTAAAAAAATAGTCCCGCAGGTATACGCAAATCCAAAAGGCTTCTTATATTTGCAACGCGGGATGGAGCAGTGGTAGCTCGTCGGGCTCATAACCCGAAGGTCGCAGGTTCGAGTCCTGCTTCCGCAACTACCAAAAATAGAAAATCCGAAGATGAAAGTCTTCGGATTTTTTTATATCTAATTTTAATGTCACCTCTAGTATTGTTCTAGAATGTCAAGATCTAAAAAAGGTGAGGATATATCCTCACCTTTTTTATTTTCTATGCCGTATAGCTTATTATAGTGCCTAGCGATATCGTTTAGGCTATATTATAGAACTGTTGGCATTACTCCGTAATTAACGTCAGAAATAGTCTTATACCGATTACTTGCTAAAATTATCCACTTATTTCACTGCGTTCATAACTGGCTTTTAGCAATGTATCGGCATTATACCTATAAGTAAATTAACACCATAAATGGTATTATTTCTTCTTAAAAGTAAAAGTAGCATTACTAGGAAGCGAAACCGTTGAACTAAGCTGAGTGATTTCGTATTCCAATTTAAGCAAAGCTTTCAATTGTAATTTTGTATCGGTGTTTTCTAAGATTGTTGCAACAACATCTTCGGTTCCCGTTTTTATAGTGATCGTTCCGTCATTGTTTTCAACAAAGGTACCAGTTGGGAAAATAACTTGATCTGTTAAGGTTGTTTCATTTATCGGTACAGCCGAGGTGTTTAATTTCACATTAAGGCTATAATTTCCAGATTTTGTAACAGCCTTAGAAGCTTCAATAAAGTTAACTTCAAAATCTGATAAATCAAACCCTGTTGCAGTAAATGTCCCAATAGGTGCACCTGTTATATTTGCAGAACCTTCAACGTTAATTGCTGTACATTGCCAATTATTGAAGAGTTTAGATTTTTCAGCTGGTTCTTCTTGCTTAGGTGGTTCTACTTTCTTTTCTTCTTCTTTTTCGCAAGAAGTTGCAAGCATCGCACTAAATGCAAATGCCATTAAGATAATTTTTTTCATAATCATAACTTTAATTTAACCAAAGGTAACGAATAAAGAGATGTTTGGAATGTATTCAGAATACATATCAAGTTTTCCGAGCTGTCTGTCTGCTTGACTTAGAAGGCTCAGTCCACTGTCTATTTAATTTTTGTTGGTTGAAAACTATTGTATGTACCTTGATTGATGTATTGATCTAAATTAAATGTTTCATTTTGGATGGCTTACTTAAATAAGATATTCCTTCTTTAAGAAAAATACAAAAAACTTAAATAAGGGTTAATTTAAAGAAGGCGAGTTTAATATTTTCTTGTAGTTGAAAATCCAATAAATCAAATAAGAATAAACCACTAAGTATTCTAGAGCAATCATCCACCCGTTCTCCTTAAATGTGGGTGTCGCATAGGCAGAATAGCTCAAGATAATTACTAGAGACCATAGTGTCATTAATTGATTTTTTGGTAAGAAAACAGAGAGCCCTAAAGGAAGAATCAAATACCAAGGATGTACCGTGGTGGCAGTGAGATAATAAACAAGAATTGCAAGGAACATAGATTTCACCAATGCTTGTTGACTATTTCCTTTTCGGAATAAACTATATAGTGTTATAAATAAAAGGAGTAGAATAGGTGTTATTTTTCCTACACTGTGGATAATATTATATCCTTTTATTTCAAAACCAATATAACGGACAATATAGTATATACTAGCATTAAACTCAAAATTAGTAAAATAGAGTTCGATACTATTCATAAAATTATGATACAGTTCTTGACTCACAAAAGGTGCAAAAAGAAATGCTAAGAAAATTAAAGTGAGAGCAGAAAATTGCACCATTTTTTTCCATCCGAAATATTTTAGAAATAAGGGTAAAAAGAGTAAAGGAATGGCTTTCGTGGCAACTGAAAATGCAAAAAACAAAGCTCCTAAAATCATTTTTTTTCTTCCTAAATAGAACAAAGCTGCAAAAAGGAAAAATATCATAACTCCCTCATAATGGAGGCTTACAAAGGATTCTAAAATAAAATATGGGTTAAGAAATACCAGTAGAATATTTCTAGGGGATAATTTCATTTGCTTTAAAACCTGAATACCAAACCAAACTAAACCTAATTCAGAAAGGAATATAAAAAGACGCATCCATAGCATACTTCCATATATTGAATTGTCATAAAAAATGGAAGAAATGATGAAGTAAAACTGATTGATAGGTGGGTAACAGGTAAAATGACTTCCGTTTAGGCTTCCCATTCCTTTATAAAGTTCTGGTGCGTGATTGATGATGTCAGGGTTGGTTTTTACCCAATTTTCTGGTGTTGACAGATAAGGGTTTAGACCTTCTAGTATCATCCTCCCGTCCCAAAGGAAACGATAATAATCATTAGAAAGATTGGGTTCTGCGAAAAAGAGTAATAAACGAATAACAATTCCTAATCCCAGTAATTTTTTCCAAGTAAAATACTCATTAAAATACAAAACACCAAAGCTAATAAAGCCAAGGCTGTACTGTATGGTAAGCCATATAAACTCAGATCGATCTGTAGCGTAAGCGATGGATAAAAGGGAAGAAAGGAGCACCAATACAGCACTAAGCTGAATGGGTTTAGAAGCCAATATTTTTTTCATAATTGTACGCCATTAAGCATCTTTGGGACTAAGTATATAGGTTTTCTGTTTGAAAAAATAAAGAAAATCATATTCTTCAGAATGAGCGATTTCGCAATTATTTTTTTGAAAAATATTTTGCCAAGTCCGATCATCATGGTTATTATGAGGGTGCCCGAAGAATTCCCAATTATTAATGCTATCGGCGATAAAAGTGAGGTATTTCTGAAATTTGTTTTCATAAATATCTTCCATCACAATGACTTTTTTACCTATTCTGATACATTCTTTTAAAACGTTTTCATAATCATCAATATGGTGTAATGCCGTAATTAACATAACCACATCAAAAGACTTGTTTTCATAGGGCATTTTATTCCCCACATATTGGAGTGGGTTCACTGTCGCAAAAGCAGAACGATTGTCGTAGTCCACGGTAGAAATATCGTAGCCATTTTGTGTGAAAATATGCGCTACGGCTCCGTTTCCTGTAATAACATCCAGTGTTTTATCGTTTTTGGTGATATATTTTAGAAGTCTTTTTTCTTTTATTTTCGCTTTGCGAATACACCATGATCGATATATTTTTTTGAAAGAAAAAGCATCTTCATGGAAAATAGATCGAATAAGTACATAAGAGTAACCTATTACAAGCATGAGGTGAAAAAATAATAAGCCATAGCTTTCAAGATTGATACCAAGGTAGATCCCGAAGGCAAAATAGAATATCAAAAATAATTCGATGACATTGCTAACAGAAAAACTGTTTTTAAGATATTTATTTCCTTGCCAATCTTGATTTTGGGTGTTGATATTAAATTTCGGTGTTCTGATAAATGCCGATTTTTTCCCAATATGCCCTTCAATAACAGCTAGTGCATTGTGAAGCGTAAATCCTAAAGCAATGGTGAAAAAAGAGAGGAATTCGACACCATAATGCCAAATTTTAAATTTCTTTTCTCGATGAATTTTCTGATACATAAACCAATAGCAAGTAAGAAATAAAATAGTGCTAATGGCAAATATTCCTAAAACTTCAAAATACACACCTAATTCTGGGTTGTTTACACGAATATAATTAAGAGGTACACTCAAAAGAGCTACCATAAAAATATTGAGAAATAATGTGGAATTCATTAGGTGTAAAAGGCTGTGAATCTTTGTTTTAAAAGAAATACCTTTTGCTTTAAAAATATTCCATTTCATTTTTTGGAAATTCTCAGCTCCTCCTTTATTCCATCGGAATTGTTGAGACTTTGCTGCACTTACAGTTACAGGTAGTTCTGCTGGTGAAATAACACTTTCGAGGTAAACAAATTTCCAACCTTTTAGCTGAGCTCGATAACTTAAATCTAGGTCTTCTGTTAAGGTGTCTCCTTGCCAGTTTCCTGCATCCATAATGCAGGATTTTCGCCACACTCCAGCGGTTCCATTAAAGTTGATAATATGTCCTTTTTTGTTTCTCCCAACCTGTTCTAAGGTAAAATGAATATCGAGAGCAAAGGCTTGTATTTTTGTAAGAATGGAATAATCTCTATTGATATGTCCCCAGCGGGTTTGTACAACTCCCACTTTTTCTTCTTTAAAAGGCGGAATGGTTTTTTCTAAAAAATCGGCTTTTGGGAGAAAATCGGCATCGAAAATGGCTACAAATTCTCCTTTGGCAGTTTTGAGTCCTTCTTTGAGTGCACCAGCCTTAAATCCTACCCGATCTACTCTTCGTATATGCTGAATATCAAGCCCTCTTTCTTGTAATTCTTGAATTTTTTTGGCTGTAATTTCTACTGATTCGTCTGTGGAGTCATCCAATACTTGAATTTCTAGTTTGTCTTTAGGATAGCGTATTTTTGCAATTCCATCCAGCAGTCTTTCCACCACATACATTTCATTGTAGAGTGGTAGCTGAATAGTTACCTTCGGAATTTCTTCAGGATTTGAAAAGTCAAATTGCTCTTTGCTCTCATTTTTATTTTTCTTTGAAAAATAATTGATCAGCATATTCAATTGAGAAATTGCATAAAGGAAAATCAACAATAAGTTGAAAGCATAAAAGGCGATAAATATTTTTTCCATCATGATTTAAAACTGTATTTAAAAATCCACAATAATATTTTGTATCCCGCTAGGATAGTTCCTTTCAACGTTCCCGAAACTTTTGATTCTCCTATTCGCATTCGATATTTTACAGGGATTTCTGTGTAAGCAATTTTCTTTTTTAAGATTTTTAGCTGCATTTCCACAGTCCACCCATAGGTTTTATCTTGCATCTGAAGATCCAAAAGCGTAGCGTATTTAATAGCTCGGAAAGGTCCTAAATCAGAAAAAGTAGAACCAAAGAACCATTTCATCAAAGTGGTGGCAAGCCAGTTCCCAAAAACTTGTTGAGGGGTCATCGCACTTTTTTGCCTTTGATCTGTATTTCTATTTCCAATCACAAAATCCACTTTTTTTTCCACTATCGGGGTAACTAAATCTGTGAGTTCTTCAGGATAATCGGAATAATCTCCATCCAAGAAGACCACAATATCGGGTTTGATTTCTTTGTCGGCAATAAATGCCATTCCTTTCAAACAAGCATGACCGTATCCCATTTTTTTTTCGGTAAGCACAGTAGCTCCAGCATTTTTTGCAACAAAAGGAGTTTGATCAGTAGAGCCATTGTTCACCACAATAATATCACGAACATTTTCTGGAATATCCTTAATGACGTGATTAATAGATTGTTCTTCGTTAAAGGCAGGGATGATAACGTCTATAATAGTTTTCATAAGCTATTTGAGATCTTCCATATTATTTTCTCGTCGGAATTTCCAATAGGAAGTCCATTCGTTTGTTTTTTTGTTTTCACAATATTTTTCAGACTTGACCAGTTTCCCATTTTCATAACATAGGCTATAACCATGTTTTTTGTCTTTAACATATTGACACTTAAAATTAACTGCACCATTTTTATCATAGAAAATCCACCATTTAGACATACATCCTTCAGTATAGTGACCTTCTTTCTCGAGTAAGCTATTTGGCGTGTAGTAATACCAATAACCATTTTTTTTGCCCGCAAGATAATTCCCTTTTTTCTTTATTTTCCCAGTAGGGTAATAGAACTTCCAATAATCTTTTTTCTTTCCATTGCTTACCCATCCCTCCTCAAGTAGAATACCTGTGTCAGTATAAACTTTTTTGTATTCCACCTGAGAAAAAGCGGATAAATTAAAACAACTAGTAATTATGAAAAAAAGATAAATTTTTGTCCGCATGGGTATTTTTTGTTGAGTGACTATCAATTCCCCCTTTGAAGGGGGTTAGGGGGATGTTACGCCCTGCTTGATAATCGAATTACATTTTTTTGCACATTATTTTTAGTTTCTTATTCGGGGTGTTTTAGTTGTGTAACATCCCCCTTCCCCCCTTCAAAGGGGGCTTATTTTGATTCCCACTTCGAATAGCTTGTCCCGACTTTTCGTGGGCTTATTACAATTCCCCCTTCGAAGGGGGTTAGGGGGATGTTACGCCCTACTTGATAATCGAATTACATTTTTTTACTCATAGTTTGTAGTTGCCTTTTCGGGGTGTTTTCGTTGTGTAACATCCCCCTTCCCCCCTTCAAAGGGGGCTTATTTTGATTCCCACTTCGAATAGCTTGTCCCGACTTTTCGTGGGCTTATTGCAATTCCCCCTTCAAAGAGGGCTTATTCTGATTCCTCCTTCCGCATTTTCGGGATAGTTTATTTCTAAATACTGTTTTTCGTTTTCTGTAAGTTAAAAACAGTATCTCGTATTTTCTGTTCTACGCCAATTAAGTGGTTTTGTATTTCATCATCCGTGAATCTAAGAAAGGATATATCAAAATCTTCAATAATTTTTTGTCTTTCTTCATCCTCCTCCACTTTATGATCGTGTGTCTTACCATCAACTTCAACTACCAACTTTACGGACTTACTATAGAAATCAACTATATAATTCAAAATTGGCACTTGTCTATTGAAGGTCACTCCTGTATTTTTATTTTTCAGTATAGTCCATAATCTTACCTCCATTTTTGTTGGATTATTCCTCAGTTGTTTACTAAGTTTTCTAAGTATTGGGTTATATGGAAGAATGTTTCCCTTCATTTTCTAGTTGTGTTTTCGTTGTGTGACATCCCCTTCCCCCCTTCAAAGGGGGCTTATTCTGATCCCCCCTTCGAATAGTTTGTCCCGACTTTTCGTGGGCTTATTACAATTCCCCCTTTGAAGGGGGTTAGGGGGATGTTACGCCCTGCTTGATAATCGAATTACATTTTTTTACTCATAGTTTGTAATTACTTTTTCGGGGTGTTTGCGTTGTGTAACATCCCCCTTCCCCCTTCAAAGGGGGCATTCTGATCCCTCCTTCGAATAGTTTGTCCCGACTTTTCGTGGGCTTATTACAATTCCCCCTTTGAAGGGGGTTAGGGGGATGTTACGCCCTGCTTGATAATCGAATTACATTTTTTGCACATAGTTTGTAATTACTTATTCGGGGTGTTTACGTTGTGTAACATCCCCCTTCCCCCCTTCAAAGGGGGCTTATTTTGATTCCCCCTTCAAATAGCTTGTCTCGACTTTTCGTGGGCTTATTACAATTCCCCCTTCGAATAGTTTGTCCCGACTTTTCGGAAGGATGTTTTTATTTCTTCAATCCTTCCAATAAATTCACGTCATTTCCAAGGGTTATTTCCGAATGATTTGTTCGTGATTCATCATCGTTTGGTCCATTTTCGAGCTTTAATACTCCTCTAGGGCATACTGCAGAACAAATTCCACAACCCACGCAAGATGCTCTTACGATGTTTTGTCCTTTTTGAGCATAAGACCTTACATCTATTCCTTGTTCACAGTATGTACTACAATTTCCACAAGAAATACATTGTCCTCCATTGGTTGTTATTCTGAACCTCGATTTAATTCTTTGGAAAAGTCCCATATATCCTGCCATTGGGCATCCAAATCTACACCACACACGGCTTCCGAGCATTGGATAAAAACCTACACCAATAACTCCAGAAAACATCGATCCTACATAGAAACCATAGTGTTTTCTAAGTACATGACTTTCAATAAAAAATACATTTTGATTACCTGTTATTGAGGCGATTAAAAGTAAAATTCCTATTAGTGCAAAAATTCCACCTGCAATCCATAAAAATTTGTTTTTACGTTTTCTTGCAAAATAAAATGAAGAAATAGTAGCAACTGTCATTAGAACAACAGTAGCGTAGAGGTAATTAGTTTTATGTATTACTAGATCAGGTGAGAGGCTCCATTTTAGAATAAATTCCTTTCCAGAAAAATAGGACCAAAATGAAGCGATGGTCATTACTAAAACAAAGACCATAATCAAGTGAATCAACCAACGTTCTAGTTTCCAGGCTGAGCGTTTTTTAGAGGATAATTGTCTAAAAGGATCTCCAGCCGTTTCTGCCAAGCCTCCACAACCGCAAACCCAAGAGCAATACCACCTTTTTCCTACGTAATATGTGAGTACTGGGGTGATGATTAAAAACATGATGACTCCTACTAGAAAGAAAAACATTCCAGAAGGACCTGCTTTTTGTGTGGCCTGAATTCCGTCTAAGTACCAAGGCTCAGCAAAATAAGCGTTTAAGGGCCACACATTTTTAAGATCTCTACTAAAATAAGGTAAATCACTATTTAAGCCAGAGAGGATTTCGGGAATTAAATAAGCGAATATCAACTGAAAAAAGATGATTGATATGGTTCTCCAAACTTGATATCTGTTATGGCGATATTTATAGATGAATTTTATTCCTAATCCTAATATCAAAGTAGTGTAAAGTGTTCCATAAACAAACCATTGAGAAGCAGGTTTTCCAGAGAATAAATGACTTAGAGGGTCAAAAAGAGCTACGAGACCTGTATTCGGGTTTCCATCTTTTCCCATTCCCACATATTCTGGCCACCAATAGAGAAATACATAAAATAAGGTTAAAAGAATTCCAAATGCCCAACCTATAACACCTCCATTTGTAAGAGAATCGAACCAAACTCCGTTGTTTTTGATTCCTTCGGGATGTTTTAGATAGGTTTGACGAGCGTAAATAGTTGTCCCTATTACGATACTGGCAAGGCTAAATATTAACCAAGCTGAAGGATTTGAAAAGGTCAGTCCGCCCCAAGCAATAAAAATAATGGCAGTACCTGCAAGTGCCAAACCTAAACCCATTTTCTGCATGGTGTCTAGTTTTAATTGAGTAGGGTTGGCTATTGAAATAAATTTATGTTGTTTCATGGTCTTGTTTCTTTGGTGGTGTAAATCTTTTTAGGCTTTGATGTTTTTTTAATACAGGTGAGTCAATTAACTCCATATATGGTGTAAAATTCTATTCCAATTTCGTTTTTTGGCTTTGATGGTACTTTTGAATTCTTGATTAAATTTTTTTAAGATTTCTTCTTCATAAGTTTTATAAAGTTCGGGGTCAAAATTGGCATCTTTTAATTCAGAAAGCACTTCCTCGATACTGGATTTCTGTTCTAGCCAACTGTGGCAAACGTTGTGTCTTAATCGGATACCAAAGGTGTTGAGCCCAATAAATTCACGAGTATTTTTGTCAAAAGAAAAATGCATAGCCTTTTTTCCTGTTTGATCTTCCCAATAAAAACGTGCTTCATTTTCTTTAGGATTTGCCCAAACCCATCCATAAGTTTGATACTCTATATCAAGGAATTTAGCTGAGTTAAACCAATGGCTTGGCTGATATTCTTTAGGGTTTCCACAAATAGTTTGAGCGACTGTTTCTCCCATCATTTTACCAGTGTACCACACTGCTTCAATAGGACGGCGATTTTCAATAGGAACTCTTTGTTCTGCACAGTCTCCTATGGCAAAGATATTTTCCACATTAGTTTCTAATTTTCTGTTGACTAAAACACCTCTGTTGGTTTCAATACCAGAGTTTTCCAAAAAAGAAATATTAGGTGAAACACCAGCAGTAAGCCCCACAAAATCGCAAGGGATTTCTTCTCCTGTTTCTTTTATGATTATAGATTGAACCTTACCTTGTTCATTTGTTTTTATTTCTTGAAGGTTTACACCAAGTTTTAAATCTATATGATGCTCAAAGATATGACGAGTAATCAATTGTGATTCTTGTTCTGGTAGTACACTTCTCCAAAAACTTTTTTCTCTTACTAAAAATGTCACAGGAATATTTCGGGCTCTTAGCATTTCTGCAAGTTCTATCCCTATCAAGCCTCCACCAATAATGACGGCTCGTTTACATGCTTTATTATTTGGAGCCAATTTTTCAATTCTTTCGAGATCTTGCTTGTGATATAAACCCGAAACGCCATGGGCATCTTGTCCTGGCCATCCAAATTTATTGGGTTTAGATCCTGTTGCGATAATAAGTTGGTCATAAGGAACTTCATTTCCCGATTTTAAGTGGAGTACTTGTTTCTTTGTTTCAATTTGTTCTACACGATCTTGAAGTAGATCGATCTTGTTTTCCGTCCAAAAATGTGATTCATAAGGTTGGGTATGCTCAAATTTCATATGTCCCATATAGACATACATCAAGGCTGTTCTGGAAAAAAAATAAGAAGATTCTTCAGAAATAATGGTGATTTTATCACGGCTGAGCTTTCTTATATGTCTTGCTGCCGTAACGCCTGCAATTCCATTTCCAATGATGATGATATGTTTCATAACGAGGGTTTTGATTAAATGTTAAAATCTGAACTTCAGAAAAAAAATTAAATTCTTTGTAAGTAATCCCACACAAGTGGCACTAAGCTCATGTAGCTTTTGTCAGTAAAAAACAAAAAACCTTAATTAAAAATGAAAAAATATTTTCTAACAATTTGTTTTGTATTTAGTTTGATTCCATTGCTTAGTCAAGCACAAAATGCAAATTTTGAAGCTTATTACCAAAAAACTGATGCTTTTTTTGCTCAGTATGTGAAAAATGGACGAGTAGATTATAAAGGGATTAAAGCAAATGTATCAGAATTGAATTCGATTATCGATTTGTCTAATACCATCAATATTCCTGCTAATGATAAAGCTAATTATCAAGCTTTTTGGATTAATAATTACAATCTTGGAGTGATGAAATTGGTTGTGGAAAATTATCCAATAAATTCTCCAATGGCAGTTCCTGGTTTTTTTAAGACCAAAAAAATACATATTGGAGGTAAAAAAGTCACTTTAGAGCATATAGAGAATAAATTATTGAGAAAAACACATCCTGATGCTCGTTATCATTTTGTGCTTGTTTGTGCGGCTATTAGTTGTCCGCCAATAGCTGAATACGCTTATATCCCAACCATTCTTGATCAACAACTAGATAAGAGAACTCGTATGACAATCAACAATCCTGAGTTTACTAAAATTAATCCTGCCGATAATTCTGTAGAGCTTTCGGAGATTTTTAAATGGTATGCCGAAGATTTTGAAACAAACGGACAGTCTTTTATTGATTATATCAATCCTTATTTGACTAAAAAACTCCCTTCAAATGCCAAAACAAGTTTTTATCAGTACAATTGGAACTTAAACGAAATGAAAGGAAATCCTGTAAACGGTGAAAAAGCGGTTTCAAATATCCGTGCGTTTACGCCTTCAAAACTATTGGGAAAAGGAGTATTTGACTTTAAGTTATTTAATAATTTATATTCTCATAACAAAAAAACAAACAAAGGGTCAACAGTAGAAAATCTAGATTTTAGAGAAAGTTTTTTTACTACAACATTGGAGCTTAGTTACGGAATTTCTAAAAATGCAAGAATCAATGTGGGGGCAGTGGTTGCTTATAAAAATAGTATTAAAAATGAAGGTAGTGTTTTAGATGTTTTTCATTATAAAAATGAAGACTTAACAGAAAAAGAAGGAAAAGGATATTTTAAACGAACAGGATTAAGTTCTATTACACCTTTGGTAAAAATTAGTCCCTTCAAAAATCTTTCAAATTTTTCTTTCCAAACAGGTTTAGTCATTCCACTTTTTGAGGAAATTAACTATGGATTTATAGATAAAAGAAGCTATGTTTGGGAAACAAAACTCTTTTTCGACCACTCTTTTGCGCGTGACAAGTTTCAAGTTTTTACAGAGTTAGATGTTCTATATAATTTTGGAGAAAATAAAGCGGATGTGCCAACAGGTTCAAATAAAAATGCAAGTGAGCGTTTTGCAAACAACAGTCTTTTTGTTCCTTTTTCGGTGTTTTTGAGCTATTTTCCAAATGATAAATTCACCGTTTATACCAATGTGCAACAATCGGCACTGATAGATGTTGGAAATAATTTCTCACAAGAATTTACACAAGTAGGACTGGGAGGAAAATACCAAGCTACCGCTAAACTCAATATCGAAATATCTTACGGGAGTTTTGTAAGAGGAAGTAGTTTCGCAGGCTTAGGTAGTGCCTATAATTTAGGGTTGAGATATATTTTATAATACTTTTTGTATGAGATTATTTTTGATTTTTATGTTGATGAGCCTTTGTACGGCTTGTTCAAAAGATACTTTGCTGGTTGAAGACAATTCCAGCTTTCATCCTAGATATAATGGGGTAAGCTGGGTTGCTTCAGATAATGTAATCAATGGAAATCATCTAAAGCCTTTAGTGGAATTGAGGAGCAATAGTGCTGCCTTAATTCCATTTTCTTTTATGTATGCTTTGGATAATCCTGAGATTATTTACGATTCAAAAAATCAATGGTGGGGAGAGACCACAGAAGGAATTAAAACCACAGCAAAATTATTTAAAGAGAAAGGGATGACCAGAATGCTGAAACCTCAAATTTGGGTTTTAGGAGGAAAATTTGTCGGTCATATTGAGATGAAATCAGAAGCTAATTGGAAAAAACTAGAAGAAAACTATTCAAAGTATATCCTCCATTATGCAAAAATAGCTCAAGAAGAAGATATAGAGCTTTTTAGTATCGGAACAGAAATGAAATCTTTTGCAAAGCAGAGACCAGAATATTGGCATGATCTCATTATCGAAATTAAAAAAATCTATAAAGGAAAACTGACTTATGCTGCAAACTGGGATGAGTATGAATCTGTGAGTTTTTGGAAGGAGTTAGATTTTATCGGGATTGATGCGTATTTCCCACTTTCAGACAAAAAAAACATAGAGGTGAGTGAAGTTGTTGAAGCTTGGAAACCTATTAAAAAGAAGATTCAAAAAGTAAGTGAAATGTATGACAAACCCATCATTTTTACTGAATTTGGGTATAGAAATGTAGAGTTTACTTGTAGAGAACCTTGGTCTTCTGATAATTCTTTGCAAAGAAATAACGAGAACCAATCCAAGGCTTTGGAGGCATTCTTTTTAAGTTTTTGGCAAGAAGAATGGGTTGCAGGAGGATTTTTGTGGAAATGGTTTGATTTTGATGATCAAATAAATCCCGAAATAGACCTCACTTATACAGTGCAAAACAAGCCTGCTGAGGCAACTGTAAGAAAATATTATAGTAATAACGAATAAAAAATGAATATGGAAAAGCGTATTCTTATTGTGTTTCTTTTGATGTTCAATGCTTTATGGGCTCAAAATATAGATGAAATTCAAATTTCAGGAAACGAAAAAACAAAAACAAGTTTGATCAAAAAACTCTTAACTACTCAGTTGGGAGATGATTACAAAAATGCTTCGGTACAAGAAGATATCGAATTTTTAAAACGTTTGCCAGCGGTAAAAAATGCACATTCAAAACTTAAAAATGAACAAGGAAAGAATGTGCTCGTTTTTGAAATTGAAGAACGTTTTACCATTATTCCTATAATAGAAATATGGGCAGATAAAGATCGAAATTGGTTCAAAGTAGGTGCTGCTGAGTATAATGCCTTTGGGCAAAATGTGACTTTGGAGGCTCATTATCTTTATAACAATAAGCACTCTTATGGTATACAAGCCAAAGCTCCATTTTTGTTTAATAATAAATGGGGGATGGGTTTTTCTCATCGTTATTTTAACAGCATAGAGCCTTTGTATTTTCAAAATCCATTAGATAAAGAAGGATCCGATACCAGAGAATTTACTGCCGATTATAATTATCAAAATATTTCTGCAGAAGTACTGGGGCTTTACCAAATGAATTTTGCCAACAAATTGGAATTTGGGATCAATGCTTTTAATGAAAAATATTCCTATCTCCGTGGTGCCGATTCTGTAAAAGCTCCACCAGGTTTGGATATTCTAAAAATACTGGGAAAACTCTACTATCAGCATTATAAAGTAAAGCATCATTATTTTTACTTGGACGGTTATGCCTTAGATTTTTCTTATCAAATAGTTACTTCTCGTAAGGATAAAACACCTTTTCAGATAGGGGAATTATTCCTGAAATATTTTAAGAGAACAGCCAATAAAGGAAATTTAGGAGTACAGATGAAATTAGGACTTTCTTCAAACCACTCAACACCTTTTTCTGCCTTTGTGATTGACAATCATAAAAATGTACGTGGAGTAGGAAATAGAATCAAT
Organism: Flavobacteriales bacterium; assembly: GCA_025210805.1. NCBI lineage: Bacteria > Pseudomonadati > Bacteroidota > Flavobacteriia > Flavobacteriales > Flavobacteriales bacterium. The sequence goes on along the minus strand of JAOAQX010000017.1, from coordinate 3,938 downwards.
AGAGGATCTGGAGCTTTGGTGCTCAATACAGAATACCGCCACACTTTGTTAGATAAAAATTGGCTAGCTATTCAAGGGGTTGCTTTTGTAGATGCCGCAACGCTCAGACAAGCAGGAGGCGATTTAGGAAATCTTTTTAAAGAAACGAATTTATATGCCAGTTCGGGAATTGGAGCACGTTTTCATCTCAAAAATATTTTTGGAGCTACGCTTAGAATAGATTATGCTTTTGGACTTAATGATCGATCAGGTAATGGATTTGTCCTTGGTTTGGGGCAATATTTCTGATAACCGAAAGCGCTTATTTTTATTCTTTATGGAACTTCAAAAAATCCTCACAATGCCATTGAATACTTTTTTGAACGGGTGAATAATGGTATTCCAAAGTATGGATGAGTTTAGAAGAATCATATTTGTTTTCTTGAAGGGATGTTTCGAGATTTTCTTTGGTAAGTTTTCTTTTTCTTCCAAAAATTGAAAGAAATTTCTCTACCCAAAGAACTTTTTTTCCGAGACTCATTGTTACCTGTATTTTGGGTTTTGGTTTGTTGAATCCTTCGGTTATCCAATCAAAAATTTGGTGATAGCTAAAATTTCCAGCAGAAAGAATAAATCGTTCATTTTGGATGTTTTGTTCTTCTAATAATGCCATTATTTGAGCGACATCTTTTACATCCACAAAAGCGTTAATACCTTCAGAATAATAATTGAAACCTTTGTAGAGCATTTGAAATAGTTCTGTGCTCATTTGAGAGTGTTTATAGGCACCCAAGATAATCGCAGGGTTAACAATTACAGCCTGCAAGCCTTCTTCAATCCCTCTCCATACAATCATTTCCGATTCATATTTGCTCTCGGCATAGTTGGAGTTTTTATCCGATGGTTTCCAGTAAGTATCTTCTGAAATTACTTCATTATTATCGGCTCTACCCATGGCAGCTATAGAGCTTACAAAAACCATAAAAGTATTGGGGAAACTTAATGCACCATTCACCATATTTTCTGTGAGTAGCTGGTTTTTGGCAATCATTTCAGCTCCGTCTTTTTTCTTGAAAGAAATAATGGCTGCACAATGAAAGATTCTTAAATCCTTTTCCATTAGACTTTCTACAAATATAAAATCTAATAAATCTCCCTTTTTCCAATGCAATGTTTCCAAGTTTGCATGAGGAGCATGATAAGCTAGATAAGATAAAGCGAATTGTTTTTTCTCCTCAGAGCGATAAGGTAGAACAAATTCCTGAAAACGTTTTTTGTCCAGTAATTCTATCAAAAGATTGATTCCAACTAATCCTGTAGCTCCTGTGATAAGTGCTTTTGCCATATTATGCCATTTCTGTCCTTAAATGCAATGCCGATACATTGCTAAAAATCAGTTGTGAACTCAGTGAAACAAGTGAGTAATTTTAGCAAGTAATCGATATTTACTCACAATTTATACCATCATGGTGTTAATTTACTCATCGGTATTAATTACGAAGATAGTGGATTACTTTAAAGATTGTAAAGATTTTCGATCCTTAACTTCAAGTTTTTTATAGATATTATTGATGTGGGTTTTTACCGTACTCAGGCTCACAAATAATGCTTCAGCAATTTCTTTATTCGTTTTTTCTTCACAAATCAAATCATAAACCTTTTTCTCTTGCTTGGTTAAAACCTTATTCAAATCAATCTTTTTCACAGTGTTTATTTGTTTAAGCTTCCTGTAGAAAAATAAATTGAAAAACAGGGAAATAATCAAAAGAGAAACGAGTAATACAGAGAATATATTTCCTGAGAATTCTGTTGGCTGGTTTTGGTGTTTTTTGAAGTGAAGCAAATAGGGTGCATCTCCATTTTCGGCTTCAAGTTGCTCCATGATTTCCTGTTTGATTACGGGTATTTTTTGATCATTCTGGAAGTATGGATAAGCAAAGGAAGCTTCATCTGCATAAAGATAAAAACCATATAGTTTGGCAAGTGCCCACGGGAAATCAAGACTGTAATCCCTTATTTTTTCATAGTATTTTTGATAAATCAATTTTCTTTGAGCATCATTTTTTGCTTCCGAAATACGGCTTAAAAGATTTATTCTGTGATGCTCTATTTGTTCAAGAGCGATATGCTTCCCTGCCTCATTTTCAGGTGCACAAAACATCTGTTTTAATTCATTTAAAGGGTATAAAAACTGATCTGAATTATTGGCAATGAATAGATAGGAAAGATTGTCAACACATTGATTTAGTAAATGATCTGGATGCGTAATAGACTCCTCGCAATTATTGATATAAATCTTATAAATTCGATTTGTTTTAGGTAAGAAATCCCCTTTAAAAACAAAAAAACCATTAGAATCTACTTGCGTTTCTAATAAAATGTTTTCGGTATAAAATACTTCTTTTTGAGATAGATCTTTTACAATATTAAGATAAGCAGTAGCGTTTTGGTAGTCTGAGTTAGCCGCTATCTCAAAGCTAAATTGTCCAAAAGAGTGTACAGGAATCCACAATAGAAACAGTAAAATTCGAAACATAGAAATCGTATTAAAAAATGATATTTGTGTCAAAAAAATGCTTTTCTAACAAAAATCACTAAAGCACCAAATTACATAAAATATCATATCCATTCAATAATTCAATACTGAATGGATAAAAAAACTCGCCTTAATTCTCAAAAAGTAAAAGATGATTACTTCACAATATTCCCCTGAATTTTGAGAAATTTTCGAGGTTCTGAAGCATTGGAGATAACAGTTATGGTTTTGGAGAATTTTCCAAGCCTTTTGGTGTCATAAGAAACCTTAATCAGTCCTTTTTCCCCAGGTAAAATAGGTTCAGTAGGTTTTTCGGTAACGGTACACCCGCAGCTTTTTTTGATATTCGCAATAAGAATGGGTTGGTTTCCTTTGTTGGTAAATTCAAAGCTTCTTTTTCCCTCGCTATTTTGCTTGATGGTTCCATAGTCTATGGTTTCTTTCTCAAAAGAGAATACTCCTTCGAGCTTTTCTGAAACTATGGTCTTTTCCACTTTCTCTGAGGATTTTTCACTCTTAAAACTTCCATAAACAATTCCGCCACCCACCATGGCAAAAACAGATAAAATGGCGATTTTTTTCGCCCAAGAATTTGATGTTTTCATAATAAATTTTGTTTTAAAATTGATAAGACAAACCTCAAATATTTTTTTCTAAAATCACTTTTTTAGATGGTGGAAATAGGGTCTAGTCCCAAGGTTGAATTGTTTTAATGTGTTTATTGTCAAGATTTTGAAGATTTCTCTTTGTAGAGCTTGTCTTGGCTTTTCGGGAGGGTTTGGAAGGTGCTGCTTCCTGCTTGGAATCCGAATTACATTTTTTCAGTTTTCTCTTCCAAGGTGTTTACACGCAAATCCCCCTTTGAAGGGGGGAAGGGGGGATGTTACACAAAGTAAACACCACCTATAAAAAGAAACTAAAGAAATGCTATCCGATTATTAAACAAGATGCAACATCCCCCTTCCCCCTTCAAAGGGGGATTTTAATTTCAGGCTTGTTCTGACTTTTCGGGAGGGTTAAGGAGATGTAATGACCAGTTCGAAAGTCGAATTGCATTTTTTTAATTTTCTTTTCGAGGGTGTTTACATGCAAATCCCCCTTTGAAGGGGGAAGGGGGGATGTTACACAAAGTAAACACCACCTATAAAAAGAAACTAAAGAAATGCTATCCGATTATTAAACAAGATGCAAATCCCCTTCAAAGGGGGATTTTAATTCCAGGCTTGTTCTGACTTTTCGGGAGGGTTAAGGAGATGTAATGACCAGTTCGAAAGTCGAATTGTATTTTTTTTTAATTTTCTTTTCGAGGGTGCTGACATGCAAATCCCCCTTCAAAGGGGGATTTTAATTTCAGGCTTGTTCTGACTTTTCGGGAGGGTTAAGGAGATGTAATGACCAGTTCGAAAGTCGAATTGCATTTTTT
>JAOAQX010000016.1 GCA_025210805.1 Flavobacteriales bacterium | reverse complement strand
TCTAACAAACAAGAAATTCAGTTGGATATTCCATCTGGTATTTATTTGATAGAAATGGATAATGGCAGACAAAAGCTGATTAGAAAAATAGTGAGAAAATAAGAATGAATTTAGGTTGTTTTTATTCAAAAATGAGTGTTTGTATTGCATAAACACTCATTTTTTGTTACCGTTTAGGGTATTAAACTTAAGAGTTGCTTAGCCATCAGACTCCTATAAATAAAGTTTACTGATGCTTAATGCCAAATGATATAAAATATTTGGCGATTAAGAGAAGAAAAAATGTATATTCACCAATAAAAACAAGAATGCAAAAGAATTTATTTGCGATTATTTTAGCGAATTGTATGATATGCGTGTTCTTTTCATGTTTAAATCCCGAAAGTGAGAAAATGGATATATCAGGAGTCTGGATCGGAGGCGGACGTGCGGTTGATTCAGGGTTGTATTATCCCATTTCACAGGTTTTAAATTTTCAAAATAATGGAATATTAAAAACCCAAACATTGGATGGGAAACAGTATGAATTGGATTACTTTTTTGATCACAGCTTTTTGATATTAAATGAGGATACTATTGCTGCTTCGGATATTTTAGAAGAAGGGGTTTTGAATTTTGGTAACTATTCCATTAAAAAAATACTTGTTGATCAGCAAAATTTGGCAGGAAAATCAATAGAAGCACTTCTCAAACAATATAATTGGGAAAATAAAACTGAAATTCTTCAATTTGAAACAGACCGTGTGTATTCTCTGGAAAAGAAAACAGGTATAGCAAATGTTTTTTGTTATCAATTTGGAGAAATGGAAAATGCTTACTTTTTACAGAAAAAAGGCAGCCCTTTAGATTGTAATGGATATAATCAGTTTTTAGAACAAATTCTAAGTATTTCGAAAGAGGAAATGAACGTGTTGAGATGGGAGGGGGATCATTTTGAAAAAATTAGATATAGAAGCCAAGAAAAAACAAATCTCGAATCCAAAAAAGGTTTTCAAGTATGTAATCAGTTTTTGGCAAAAAACCATTTGGGGAATTATTATTTCAGTACAAAGGCAAAATATTCTAGTGGACTTTATGGAATACAAAAAATAGTTTCTCAGCAGTATCATGCTCCAAATTTGAAAGAAAATGGTTTGGTAAGAATACGTTTTGTGATTAATTGTATAGGAGAGACGGGAAATTTTGAAGTTTTGGAACTCGATAAAGACTACCGAGAAAAAACTTTTAACTCAAATATTCCTCAACAGCTACTTAGTATTTGTAAAAAACTCACGTCTTGGGAACCGGGCATGGCATCGGGAACATCCGTAGATTCTTATAAATTTCTAACATTCAAAATAAAAAATAGTGAAGTCATTGAGATATTTCCTTAGCAGTTTATTCATTTTTTGTGTTTGTCAATGTGATTCTAAAAAGTCCGATAATCAGATGGATTTCACACATCTTAAGCAAACAGAAAAAGAAAATCTTATAAACAGAATACAAGTAGATGTAGATAATAAAAGACCTTTTCAGGGTAGCATTATTCATCAAAGAAGGTGTGATTCTCTTATTGCGTTGGGTCATAATATTTCGGGAGCTTTGCAAGAAAAATCAACACCTTTTACGAAAAGTGGAGATTATCATATCGCTTTTCCTTACCTAGAAAAAGCGGCTGAAATAAACCCTAAAAATGCCTTGTATTATTATTCATGGCTTCTTTTGTACTATTACCGAGATTATGAAAGAGCATTTTTTAGACTGAATCAATTCGATGATCTGACCCCAAATGAAGTGGATTATGCTTGGGGAGAAAACGTCAATTATTTAAAAGGATTGGCATTAAAACAAATGGGACGATTTGAAGAAGCTACTCAAGAATTTTCTAAAGTAATACAAGATGAAGGAAAGATGGTGGACCCTTACACTTTTTTATATCGGGGGATTTCTTATGCTAAAATGGATTCTTTGGATTTAGCCATAAAAGATTACGATTTGGCGATTCAGTATTATGATAAATGCGCAGCGGCGTATTATTGGAAAGCTGAGGCACTTCGAAAAACAAAAGATACTATTCAAGCAATTGAGAATTATCATCAAACTAAAGAATTGATTAATAACGGATATTATAAAATCGATAGTTATGTTGAGTGCTTTGATATCCCTGTTTTAGAACAAGTAGTAGATAGGCTTCAAGAAATTTCTCTAAAAAAATAAACTCCCTCTAAATTAATAGAGAGAGTTTGAAAAAATATTAAAGAATAACATCCTAAAGCTCGTCAAAAGCTTCAGTTAGATTATTGCAAATTAAAGAAGCATCTCTACCCTCAATATGGTGTCTTTCTAAAAAGTGAACCAATTCTCCATCTTTAAACAAAGCAATTGAAGGAGATGAAGGAGGGAAAGGAAGCATATACTTTCTTGCTTGAGCGGTAGCTTCGCCATCTTGTCCTGCAAAAACAGTAACAAAATTGTCGGGAGTTTTTGCGTGTTTAGAAGAGGCAATTACTGCAGGTCTTGCATTGGCAGCAGCACATCCACAAACGGAATTTACTAAGACCAATGTGGTTCCTTCTTTTTGTCCTAATATATTGTCAACAGCTTCTGTTGTCTTTAGTTCTGTAAAACCAGCATCAACTAATTCTTGACGCATTGGAGCTACTAATTCTTCTGGATACATTTTCTTTTGGTTTAAAAATTGAACCTCAAAATTACGAAAATTATTGAGGAAGAATACGTGTTATAAATCTCAAAAAGATGTTCATTTTTTTGATTAATGGGGAGTCTGAAAATATTTTCAATGGCATAATTGCTTAGAAACTCAAAAAGTAGAGTCATTTTTAATTTTACGATCAGTGAGGTAGACTCTTCAATTGGGATAAATACTTCAGAACGGCCTTTTTAAAAACCCTTTATTTTCATTGATATCCTGAGTTTTTTGACCAATAAAAAACCAATGGATTTCTTCAGTATTCCCAATATTTTGAATTATCTTCGTTGGGTTATTTTATTGTAAAATTTATTTAAGAATGCGATTTTACACCAAAGAAGTTTAGTAAGAATTTGTAAATTGCGTTTCGAGAAACATTGCTTTATGAAAAAATTAGTAGAATCATTTGTTTACCAGCTTAATGAAGCTTTTGAGATTGCTCAAAAAATTGATGTAAAACCCAATAATGGGATTCAAAATATAGTAATAACAGGTTTAGGAGGATCTGGTATTGGAGGAGGAATTGTAAAAGATTTAACTTATAACACCGTTAATATTCCTATTACGCTCAATAAGGGGTATGAATTACCTGCTTTTGTAAATGAGAATACCTTAGTTGTTGTTTCATCTTATTCAGGAAATACAGAAGAAACCGTAATATGCATGAACGAAGCACTGGAGAAAAAAGCACATATCTTTTGTGTGAGCTCAGGAGGACAAGTTATTGAGAAATCAAAAGAATTAGGATTGGATTATATCCAAGTGCCAGGAGGAAATTCTCCTCGTGCGATGCTTACCTACTCTATAGGTCAGTTAATTTTTGGTTTAAAAAAATATGGATTCATCGATTTAGATGTTGAAAATATGTGGCGTGAAGCTGTTGAATATGTTCAAGCAGAACAAAACAGTATCAAAGAACAAGCCTTAGAATTAGCAAAGTATTTTTACAAAAAGAAACCCGTACTTTATGGAGTTGATAAATTTGCAGGAGTAACAGAAAGATTCCGTCAACAAATAAATGAAAACTCAAAAATGTTATGCTGGCACCACATTGTACCAGAAATGAACCATAATGAGCTAGTAGGGTGGACAGAAGATCATCCAGATTTGGCTGTTTTGTTTATGCAAAATGAATTAGATCATCCAAGAAATACAACAAGATTTAGTTTGAACAACGAAATAATTTCTAAATACGCTGAAACAAAAGTGATGTATTCTACGGGTAAAAACCAACTAGAAAACACTTGGTTTTGGATTCATTTAGGAGATTGGGTTTCAGTTTTTCTTTCAGAAATGAATGAAGTTGATCCTGTAGAAGTCAATGTGATTGATTATTTAAAATCAGAATTAGGAAAGTCTTAATAAAGCACATGAAGAAAGTCTATTTCAAAAATCTAGGGAAAATTGAATATCAAGAAGCCTGGGATTTACAAGAAAAACTTTTTAAAGAAATTGTAGATCAAAAATCTGCAAATAGAAAACTACCCACAGAACAACAAAAGCCTACACCAGGGCATTTGTTGCTTTGTGAGCATCCTCATGTTTATACCTTAGGAAAAAGTGGACATCTCAATCACTTGTTGATAAACAATGAACAACTAAAGGAAGCAGGCGCTACATTTTTTAAAATAAATCGTGGTGGTGATATTACCTATCATGGACCTGGGCAAATAGTTATTTACCCTATTATCGATTTGGATAATTATTTTACAGATATCCATAAATATTTACGATTCCTAGAAGAGGCTGTTATTCAAACTTTAGCAGACTACGGAATTTCTGCAGAAAGGAGTGAGGGAGAAACAGGAGTTTGGCTAGATGTGGGAACACTCAATGCCAGAAAAATTTGTGCCATGGGCGTACGTGCAAGTCGCTGGGTTACCATGCATGGATTGGCATTTAATATAAATACCGATCTGAAGTATTTTAATAATATCATCCCATGTGGTATAACAGATAAGGCGGTGACTTCTTTAGATATCGAACTGAGAAAAAAAGTAGATATGAAAGAAGTAGCCGAAAAACTTATAGACAAGCTTACAGCACTCTTTGAGTTTGAATTAATAGAAGAAGCATAATAATATGAAAACATCCAAAAGAACATCCAAACGAGTTACTTGGGCATCCATCATTGTGGTGGTGAGTAGTACTATTTTGTTATTGATGCTTTTGCTTTGGGTGAATTTTATGTTTTCTGCCCAAAAATTTTCTCAAGACATCAAGGAAGAAATTGTATTCACAGTTTTCGTAAAGCAAGATGCTAAACCATTGGCAAAAAAGTCTTTTGAAAAAAAGGTCAAAAATCTCACAGGTGTAAAAGAAGTCAGATACGTGAGCAAAGAGGATGCTGCCGTAGAGATGAAAAAGAACTTAGGAGAAGATATTATCGGAATTTTGGATTTTAATCCACTTTTTGATGCCTATGATATTCGCTTTAAGTCTTCATTTGTAAGTATTGAAGGACTCGAAACAATAGAAAATAAACTCAAAAAAGAATCTATTGTACAGGATATCGTATATGATAAGTCAATTCTTTATGGTGTCACTAAAAATATTGGAAAAATAAGTTTGATATTTATCGGTGTATCCGTTTTTTTATTAATCATTGCTGTAGTTCTGATTTATAACTTTATCCGTTTGGCAGTTTACTCAAAGCGGTTTTCAATAAGAACGATGCAGCTTGTGGGAGCTTCCAGCAGCTTTATTCAAAAGCCATTCTTAAAGCAAAGTATCGCTATAGGGATCGTTTCAGCACTTTTGGCTATCGGACTAGGATATTTGACACTTGAATATATCAATAAACAAGTACCGAGTTTCACTTTTTTATCGAATATTAACCAATTTCTACTGAGTGCTTCTGTTATCTTTGTATTCGGAACTTTATTATTTTTAGTCAGTTCTTTTTTTGCAGTACGCAAGTATTTGCATGCAAAATTATCTGAACTTTATCTTTAAACAAAAACACATTCTAAAATGGAAAACCAAGAAAATAACACCCCATTATTTGGAAAAAGAAATTATCAATTATTATTTTTAGGACTTATTATCACAGCCATAGGGTTCATCCTAATGATCGGAGGTGGATCAGAAGACGGAGTGTCTTTTAATGAAGATATTTTTAGTTTCCGAAGAATCACTTTGGCGCCTATTATTATCCTTGTAGGATTGGTTGTGAAAGTAGTAGCTGTTCTGAAAAATTTTGACAATAAGAAATAATTTTCAATGGAATTATTGGAAGCAATTATCCTTGGAATTATTCAAGGGTTAACAGAGTTTTTACCTGTTTCATCAAGTGGTCATATAGAACTTGCAAAGGCAATTTTTGGAACCACATTAGACGAAGACAAAAACTTATTATTCACCATTATCTTGCATTTTGCAACGGCTCTTTCAACAGTAGTCGTTTTTAGAAAAGATATTTTGGATATTTTTAAAGGACTCCTAAAATTTGAAAACAATGAATCTTTTCAATTTTCTTTGAAAGTAGTCTTATCTATGATTCCAGCAGCAAGTGTTGGAGTGTTTTTAGAAGAATATTTTGATAAAGCCTTTGCAGGAAACCTTCCTCTCATTGGTCTTATGCTGATAATAACTGCTGTACTTCTTTATTTTGCAGATAAAGCTAAAGATACGGGGAAACCAGTATCTACCAAAGATGCAATAATTATTGGCGTTTCTCAAGCGATTGCAATTTTACCCGGAATATCGAGATCTGGTGCAACCATTTCTACTTCTGTATTATTAGGAAATGACAGAGCAAAAGCTGCAAGATTCTCCTTCTTGATGGTAATTCCTTTAATTCTAGGTGCGATGTTAAAAAAAGCACTTGATTTAAACTCTTCTCATATAGAGGTAGATTATGCTTATTTGGGCGTAGGATTTATAGCCGCCTTTTTTACAGGTCTGTTGGCTTGTAATTGGATGATAAAGCTTGTTAAGAATAGTAAGTTAGTTTATTTTTCTGTATATTGCCTTATCGTTGGACTAATAGCATTGCTTTATAGTCTAGCGTAAGCAATAATACTATGGAAAGAACATTAATCGCATCTTTAAACTGGGGCTTAGGTCACGCAACTCGTTGCGTCCCGATAATTGAAAAAGAACTGGAAAATAAAAACCAAGAAGTCATCATAGCCTCTTCTGGAGTTGCTTTGGAATTTCTTTTAAATCGTTTTCCAGATATTCCTTTTATAGACTTACCCGATTATCAAATTAGATACCATAAAAATTTTCCAGTTTGGTTGTCTATAGTATTTCAATTCCCACGTATTGTAAAAACAGTTTATAACGAGCATAGAAGTTTAAAAGCTTTAAATAAGCAGTTACAATTTTCAAAGATAATTTCAGACAATCGTTATGGAATTTGGCTTCAAGGTGTTCCGTCTAATATGCTTATTCATCAAGTGAATATCTCTACAAAGTGGCGACTAATTGATCGAGTTGTTAATGGGATTCATCAAAAATATTTAAGGGAATATTTTGATGAATTATGGGTGCCAGATTTTAAAGAGGAACAGACCTCTTTAGGAGGATATCTAACACATGGTCACTTTCCACACCTAAAGATTAATTATATAGGGCCTTTGTCTCATCTCAATCAAAAAGAAGTATCGATTCCTAAAAAAGAGGGGAAACGTATTTTTGTATTGATATCTGGAAACGAACCTAAGCGGACTCGTTTTGAAAAAAGAGTTCTGAAGGTAATGGATAATGAAGAACTTTTAAACGAAATTGATACAATTGTTGTAGCAGGAGGAAAAGTAGGTAAATCAAAGAAGTCTAAGAAGAATCAAGTAAAAAGTTCTAAAATCCAGTATCATGCTTTTATGAATGCTGATGAATTGGCAGCTGAATTGACAAATTCTGATATAATAATTTGCCGAAGTGGATATTCAAGTCTTATGGATATTTATCCATTTTTAAAACAGAAAAAAATTATTCTGATTCCAACACCTGGACAAACAGAGCAAGAATATTTAGCAGAATATTGGGCAGAAAAAAATCCAAACGTTGTTTGGATTCCAGAATATCAAGTGTCTAAAAAATTAATCGTAAACATTTCCGATTCTAGCGAGCTTGTTCGGCTTTAGAATTCGGATATTTTTCCCTTTTAATTCTATTATTTCATCTTTCTTGAGTTCTGATAACAAGCGTATGACAGATTCTGTAGCTGTACCCACAAAGCTGGCAATTTCTTCTCTTGTTAATTTAATATCAAGATAGTTTTCTTCATTGTTTCCAAAGGTCGCTTCTAATATCAATAAAACTTCAGCTAAGCGTTCTCTAACGGTTTTTTGAGCTAAGTTTGTTATGATTTTATTGGCTTCACCTATTTCATGACAAGCAATTTCCATAATTTTCCTCGAAAACATATTATTACTCGCAATAGTATTGAAAATAAAGCTTTTAGGGATAAAGCATACCGAGGTGTCATCTAAGGCTGTGGCTGTCACAGAAAGTGGCTCATCACAAAGCATAGATTTATAACCAATCATATCCGATGTTTTTGCAAATCGGATAATTTGTTCTTTACCTTCTACACCTATTCTGGATAACTTTACTTTTCCATTATGAATACAATAAACTCCAGGTATTCGGCTTTCCTCTTGAAATAGAATCTGTCCTTTTTTATAAAAACCACATGATTTAATAGTTGAGAGTTGATCTACCTCATCTTTTCGTAAGTCTGCAAATACTGAGTGTTTTTTGTGCTTGCAATTATCACAGCTAGGAATACTAGAGCTACTAATTTTCATTATCTTCTTGGTTGGTTCTAGCAAAAATAGTTGATTTTTTAGAATAAAAAAAATCCCTTAATTCTTTTTGAATTAAGGGATTTATATGGAATAAATAGAAATTATGACTTAATTTCTATCAAAAATTATTTCGAGAATTTACCTCTTGCCATAATTCTGTAGTTGGCATTCAAAGTAAATACATAGTTTCCAGAAGCTAACTCAGAAACATCTACTTGGTTTACTCCGTTTACAACATCTACAGTTTTTACAACTCTACCAGACATATCGCTGATCTCAAGAATAGCAGCATCGTTTGTGATGTTGATATTCAATACATCTTGTACTGGATTTGGGTAAACATCTACTTGTGCATAGTAAACTTCGCTTACTTCTACATTGTAAAGTTTAGAACAAGCTTTGTTATTGTTGTTATCTGTTTCAGTGATTCTTGCAAGAGTATCTACTGGTTGAACAAGCTCAAATAATACAACATCTTTACAAATTTGCCAGTGAACGCTTACACTATCAGCAATATTTTGATCTGCAATTACAAAATGAGCTGGTAAAGCAAATGTATCACCTACTGTCAAAGTATTTGCAAAACGTACATTTCTATATCTTGTGTTGTTTTGTCCAATGTTAAAGTAGTAAGGTCCCATTTCTAAACCGTAGTTAAATACAGTATTAGTGTCTAAATCTACAGTACCTGTATTGATTACTCCACCACGCATTAGGATTGTATCTCCTACATTATACGTTGTGTTACCTGTAGGTGAAAACATAATTACTTCCACATCTTTTTGAGCAAAAGTTACCATAGATACCATGGCAAACATAGTTAATAAAAGTTTTTTCATCTTTTCGTTCTTTTTGATTAATAATCCTCAAATTTATGTAAAAAATAATGGAATATAAATGTTAAAGAATGCTATATGAAGAAATTGATAAGGAAACTTTATTTTTTATAAAAGATATTAGTTGTACAAAACCCTCGAAATGGAGATCGAAAAAAGTATCGAATTTTTATTTTGAAGCAATGGCTTTCACAGGGTGCATATTAGCGGCCTTTGCCGCAGGAAAAACACCTGATAAAACACCTACAATTAACGAGATTATTATTCCAAGGTAAACATTATTGTTACTTAGGATTAAATTAAATGGAATATCAAGATGATTATTTGAGTAATTGAATACAAGCTGAACAAATAGGAGAGAGAGCACACCTCCAAGGAAACTGAGAATAATAGATTCAAATAAAAACTGTATTAATATATAAATCTTTGGGGCTCCCAATGCCTTTTGAATTCCTATTTCACCTGTACGTTCTTTTACTGACACCGACATAATATTAGAAATCCCAAAGGTTCCTACTAAAAGTGCAAATAATCCAATAATTCCACCCACAGAGTTCATGATTGCAAATACAGGCCCGATCATTTCCTGAATCATTTCCGAAGAAATCGTCGAAAAATTATTCTTTTGGTAGGGTTTTAATTTTCGGATAGAACGATATTTTTGTTCTATTTCAGATTTTAATAGCGTTAAACTAACACCTTCTTTTGGTTTTGCAATATAAGAGGCATCAAAACGATCAGACTCTAGGTTGATAATTTTTCCAAGTGTTTTTGCTGGTAAATACAGCATAGAACCCCCGTTTTGATTGAACATAGATTTTCCTTGTCTTTTAAGGATTCCAATGATGGTATATTTTTTTCCTCGATAGTGTACTTCTTGGCTGAGAGCTCCTCTAATAGGATATAAAATATCACTTATTTCTTTGGAAATAATGGCAACATTTCCAGCAGTGTTTTGTTCTAGTTCTGAGAAATATCTACCTTCTTCAACATTGATTGTACTTGTTTGAGAAAAATTTTGGGTAACGCCCATAACGACCACATTTTCTACAGACGTTTTTGGCGTTTTAATAGTAATTCCTTCTTCTCCAGCTAGAAAAGAAATGGCTTCCACAGATGTGCAGAGCTTTTCCAATTTTTTTGCTTCTGAAATAGAAAGTGCAGGCCTCCCTTTTTGCTTAATAAAGTCGGCTCTTGTTTTGATGTCAAAAAAACTCATTTTCTTTACAAAAATGACATCTTTACCTATTTGCTCTATATCATTTTGAATATTTCGCTCTAAAGAATCTACAATTGCAAATATGATTACCACCGAAAATATTCCGATAATTATACCGAATAAAGATAGTGAAGTTCTTAATTTGTGAGCAATTAAGGAATAAGTTGCAAAATTAAAAGCTTCTTTGATGATATTTACAAGATTTCTTAACCACATATTACTTTTTCTTGAGCCAGTGTTCTGGGTTTACTTTAGTTTCACCTTTTTTGTTTTCTTTCCATATTTGGAAATTTAAAACAGCTTCTTGTGCTTTTGTCCCAAATACACTTCCTATGATTTGTCTTGCTTTTACTTTTTGTCCTCTTTTAACAGAGGTATCTTTTAGGTTTGCATAGATCGTAACATATTTTCCATGTCTGATAATTACACCTTTTGTTCCGTTGGGTAGCACGATTACCGAGCTCACTTTTCCGCCAAAAACACTCTTTACGGATTCTTTTTCGTTTGTGCTTATTTCGATCCCGTTGAAGGTTTGAAAGATATTGGGGAGCGTAGGATGACGATGTTTTCCAAATCTATTTTTGATTCTACCTTTACTAACAGGCCAGGGCAGAATTCCTTTGTTTTTTTCAAACCTTGATGAAACCAGTTTTGTTTCGGGTAGATCTAAATAGTCCACGGCCTTTTTTCCCGATTTCTTAGGCTTTTTCTTTCTTTTAGCACGTTCTGCTGCTATTATTTCCCTAATTTTTTTATTTAAACTATCTCTTTGTTTTTTCTTTTTGAGATACTGAGCATATAGATCTTGTTCTTGCTTTTTATTTTTAGAGAGTAATTTGTTAAGCTCTTTTTGATCTGATACTAACTCTTGTTTAGCTTGTTGGTTTTTCTCTTTTAATGCTTCTTTTTCATTTACTTTTTTGTTAAGCACCAAGATTTTTTGCTGTAGTTTATTTTGTTCTTCAATCAATGCCTTTTTCTGGTTTTTACGATAATCACCATATTGTTTTAGATAATAATATCTTTTATAGGCATCTTGTAGATTTTTTGAATTAAATATAAAAACCCAATTATTTGAATTCTTACTTTGTTTCTGAAGACTTTGTAGTGTTGTTGCAAAATCTTTTTTTAAAACATCAAGACTTTGTTTTGAAGTTTTAATATTTTTTTCTTTGGTTTTTATTTGATATTCTAACACCGAAAGTTCTTTTACAATGGTGTTTATCAGTTTTTTTCGGTAGCCAACTTTATCTTTGATGAGTTTTAAATTTTGCTCAAAACTTCTCCTTTCTTTTTTGTTTTCTTTAAGTTGTTTGTTTATTCTAGTCAGTTCTTTTTGAATAGATTGCAGTTCGTTTTTTAAGCTTTGTTTATTTTGCCCAATTGCCCAAGAACTATTTAGCAAAATTGCCAAGACAAGTGTCAATAATTTATAACTCAATCTTTTCATATTTAGAACTTACTTTAAAAGGCATACTAATTTCAGAATCTACTTTAACACTTTGAGAGACAAGGCTTCCTTTATAAATACTTTTGGTTTGTAACTCAAATAAACTCTCTTCTGGAATAAAACCTTCGATAAAGTTATCAGAATATTGGAAACTCGCACTCATTTTACCCTTAAAATCTGCAAAACTTTGTGAATTCAAAATCGCATTCTCAATGAAATAAGTCATTTTTAAGTGCTCATTTGCTTGAGATATTTTGAAAGAATTATCGTTTATTTCATAAGAGCTATTCTTCGAAATAGGGTTTAATATCTGACCTAGAATGAGTTTTTGAAAATGCTGAATATTATAATTTGTATGGTATTTTTTATTCCATTTTTCAAAATTCAACACATAATTTTTTTTATTCTTTTTATCTAAAAGAGATATTTCCTTTTGATCAATTTTGGCACGTAAAACCTCCATACCTAAAAAGGTAGCTGAGATCCAAATCTTCTCATTGTTTTGAATTCTCATTGTTTGTCTTAGCGTAATCCCTATAGGTTTTTTTGCCACAAGTTTTCCTTTTATTTCTAAGGTTTTGAATGCTTTGTGGTTTTCCGTAAGTTTTTTGTTGAGTTCCTCAAATTTCACATAAATCTTTTCTCTCTCTTTTTTTTCTTTGGATTTAAAAATATTACAAGACTCAAAAGCTAGAAGAGACAGCAAGCTCATGAGATAAAATATTCTTTTGGTAAAAATCATAGGTTCTTTATTTTTTGCTCAATTTCTGCGAGTTGGTGCGCGTTTTCGGTATTTTCCTTCATGAAATTCAACTGTTTTTTAGCTTCGGCAGTTTTCTGTAAATCAATATAACAATTGGCTATTTGAATTTCAATATCAAAATCAAACGCTCTTTTCGCCTTCTTGGCATTCAAAAATTGCTCCAAAGCTTTTTCTTTTTTTCCCATTTTATAGAAAACATAACCGTAAGTGTCTAGAAAAGAAGGACTAATTTTGTGTGATTCTAAAGCTTTCTCAATCAACTTGAGTGCTTTGTTTAGCTCTTGGTTGTTTTGGGCAAGGAAATAACTATAATTATTGAGTGTTGTTGCATCATTGGGTTTAAGCGCTAATGCTTGCTCATAATGAGATAACACTATTTTATTTTTTGATAGAATACTTGCCAATTCAGCCGCTAAGCTATGCATCCTGAAAGCAATATCGGTTTCATCGGTAATGAAATCGAGACCTTCTATTAGAGTGTTTAAACCTTCGTTGTTTTTTTCTAAACCTTGACATGCAAGTGCTTTCCATAAATAGGTATTAGGGACATAAGAGTAACTCTCTATTGCCTTTTGAGAAAAGTCATAGGCTTCTTGAAGCTCAAATTCCACGAGGTTTGAGATAATTACTTTGCCATATAGATTGATGTTTTCCTCTTTTTCAAGGGCCTTTTTATACCAATGATTTTTTTCGGAAACATTTTTCATTAAGTCTCCTTTCAACTCATACAATGTGAAGTTTTCTGGAGATTGTTCTAAGAATATATTAACAATGGTTTGAAATTCTTTATTGCTTTTTGTACCCTTTTGTACGGCATGACGGTAGTATTCAATTACCGTGTTTCGTTCCTGTTCGTTGAGTTCTTTAGACTTGATTGCTTGTAATAAATATTTATCGGTATTTTCAATTTCTTTTTTGTTGTAATAATATCGAAAAAGTCCGAGTGCTGCATTACCGTTTTCGGGGTTTTGTTTAAGAATGTTTTCAAAAATATTTTTAGCTTGTTCAAGCTTTCCTAGTTTAAAGTAATAATCGGCTAAAAAGCTTTGGTACTCTGTGTTGTTGGGTATTTTTGAGACTAATTTTTCTATAGATTCTAATGCTTTGTCTTCTTTACCTAAAGTTTTGTAAAGGCTTACTTTCTCTTTGGTAGTTAATAAATCTTGCCCAAAATTTTCTTCAAAGATTTTGATTTGCTCAATGGCTTTTTGATATTTCTTATTGAGTTTTAAACATTCTATATAATTCCCTAAGTGTAAAGTGCTTTGGGGGAATTTATGTACAATTTGCTCTCTAAGCTTTTCTTCTTTGGAGTAGAGATATTCATGGTTGTATAAATCTGCCAAATGAATTTTGTACCAAATATTTTTTGCTTCTTTTTTTTCGGCTTTTTCTGCGTATTCTAGAGCTTTCCCAAAATCATTTTTTGAGATATTAAGTTTGGATAACTCAAAATCGATAACAGCCATTTCAGAAAATTGCTCAGAAGCAGTTTTTAGTATAGTTTCTCTTTCTTCTAGGTCACCTTTTACTTTGTGATCTAATGAAGCAAAAAACTGATTTTCAAAATTTATTTTGTCTTTTTGAGACTTGAAAGTTGTTTTTTGTGAAAAAGATGGGGTACTTACGCCCAATAGTAAATATACAAGAAGACCTTTGCCAAAAGAATTGGACAAAGGTCTAAATATATGATATAAGGCTTCTTTAGTCATTGATCATTCTACTATAATCACCAATACTCACTTTGTCGGATCCTCCTTTGAATTCCACAAAATTACCTATCATAGAGTCTCTAAGTATCGCTTGAAGAATGGTAGTTTCTTTTTGAATCAAACTATTTTTAATGATAGAATCTTTCACTTTAGAATTTTTTCCGATAGAAACGTTCGGTCCTACACAAGAATTTTCTAAAACTACATTCTCGCCTATATAACAAGGCTGGATAATCACAGAATTAATCAGTTCTACTTTAGAAGAAACAAGATTTAATCCTTCTTCGTATTTCATTTCTAAGATACGGTTATTGGCATGAATAGCCGCTCTTGGGTTTCCACAATCTAGCCATTCTTTTACATTTCCTACACCAAATTTTGCCCCTTTTTCTTTCATGTTCTCAAGAGCATGAGTAAGCTGGTATTCTCCACCTTGTTTGATGTCGTTATCCAAGAGATATTGTAATTCTTCTCTCAAGAATGTTCCATCTTTAAAGTAATATACCCCAATAATTGCATCTTTAGAGATGAGTTTTTTGGGTTTTTCAATAAAATCGGTGATATTATTGTCTTTATCTAGTTTTACAACACCATAGGCCTCTGGGTTTTCTACAGCTTGTACCCAGATCACTCCATCTTTTGTGAGATCTAGTTGGAAATCTGCTTTAAAAAGGGTGTCGGCAAATGCAACAATTACTTCTCCATCAAGGCATTGTTTTGCACACAAAATGGCATGTGCTGTTCCTAATGCTTCTTCTTGATGAAAAATATGACCTTTTGCTCCAATGTCTTGAGCTATTTGCTTTAGTTCAGCTTCTACTTCATCTCCAAAATCACCAATGATAAAAGCAATTTCAGAAATTGGTGAACCACAAACACTTGTGATATCTTTTACCAATCTTTCTACAATTGATTTTCCCGCTATTGGTACTAATGGTTTTGGTACAGTTAAGGTATGTGGTCTCAATCTAGAACCACGTCCAGCCATTGGGATGATAATTTTCATGTTGAATTTTTATTACAAGTTATTGTTTTTGTTATACTCCTGTGCTTCCAAAACCTCCTGTTCCTCGAACTGTTTCGGAAAGTGTGTTTACTTCTTTTAGCTCCATTTTGGCATACTTTGCGAATACCATTTGAGCAATTCTTTCACCATCTTTTATGGTAACATCTTCGTTAGAAACATTGGCAATAATTACTCCAATTTCTCCACGGTAATCGGCATCTATCGTTCCTGGGCTATTCAGGCAAGTGAGACCTTTCTTTAGGGCTAATCCAGATCTAGGTCTTATTTGTGCTTCATATCCTTGTGGAATCGCTAGAAATAATCCTGTTGGGATAAGTGTTCTTTCTAAAGGCTTCAAAATAATGTCCTCTTCGATATTTGCATACAAATCCATTCCTGCAGAATCTTCTGTTTTGTATTCAGGATTTTGATGTTTCGATTTATTGATAATTTCGACTTGGTCCGTTATCATTTTCTAATTTTTTTCAACGTTTTTCTTTCAAAACCTAAAATTAAACCTAAAAAAGGAATTAACAATAGATTTCTATAATACCATTGGGTATATTCAATATGCAAACTAAGGTAATATAATGCAGATGCAAGCAAAATATACGTTAAAATGCGTTTAATTTTATAGTCAATGGGGTAGTTTTTCTGTCCAAAGGAATAGGAGAGAAGCACCATAATAAAATAGCAGAATAGGGTTATCCATGCCGAGGCAATATAACCGTACTTTGGAACCAAAATATAGTTGAGTAAAACAGTGATTCCTGCCCCAATCAAAGTAAATGTCATGCCGTATTTTGTTTGGTTATTTATTTTATACCAAACAGAAAGATTACTGTATATTCCAGAAAAGACAATGGCTAAAATGAGAACAGGAACAATTTTAAATCCTTCATGATAACTCCGATCTTTTATATATAGCTCTTTAATCCAGAATTCATTAAAAACTATGAATAAGCCTGCTAATAAACTGATGATTACAAAAATATTCATCACTATGGAGTAGTTTTTTTTAGCCCCTGCTTTATCCGCTTGATTAAAGAAAAAAGGCTCTATTCCCATGCGATAACCTGTTATGATAATTCCTAAGAGTAAGGCTACACGATAATTTGCTTTGTAGATTCCTATTTGAGCTTCTCCATCTTCAAGCATTTTTTTGAGGAAAATGGTGTCTGCTTGTTCATTTATGAGGTATGCCATACTTCCTATAGCAATGGGAATTCCATATTGATAATATTTTTTTATGAGCTCAAATTTCCATTTCCAACGGAATTTAATTATTTCTGGTAAAAGAAGGATTAACTGTATCCCAGAGGCTATCAGGTTTGCTAATAGGATATAGAAAACCAAGTCATTCTGACTAAATGTGTTGAAGGGGATCCAAGAGGGTAAAGCTTTTTGATCAGGAAGATATTTAAGAAATATATAAGTAAAAAGTAGAATGATAAGCGCATTGAGAATTCTTATAAGACTATATCTGAGTACTTTTTCTTTATATCTAAGTACTGCCATGGGAATTAAACTCAATATATCAAATGCCATAATTCCTAAAAGCGTTCTAAAGTGATTCACAAATTCTTTTGAATCAATTAGAAGAATAGAAAGGGGTTCTGCCCAAATAAATGCAGGAACTAAAAAAAATAGTAGAAATAGCCCATGATTAAGATGCATGGTTCCTTCAACATTTTCTTGTTTGTTTTTATTTTTGAAGTAAAAATAACCTGTTTCAAACCCAATACTGATGATTGCTGTAGAAAAGGCAATAAAAGTATAGAGATAGGTCATTTGACCAAAATATTCTTTATCTAATTCTTTGGTAAACCAAGGAGTGAGAATCACGCTTATTCCTTTAGAAAGAATGATACTCAAGGTATAAATAGCTGTGTGAATAAGATTTCTTTTAAGAAGATTTTTTGTCATTATTCAAAAAGATTCATAGGTGATAACACTTACGTGTTAATTTTACCCTTAGGTTATAGTTACTTTAAGAGGTGTTTACTTTGTGAAACATCCCCCTTCCCCTCCCGAAAAATCGGGACAAGCTATTCAAAGGGGGCTTATTCAGTGATTAATACCATTTTCGGTGTTAATTTATCCATATATTTTGTTTCTTTATTCGGAGTATTTCGTTGTAGACCTCCTGAAAAGTCAGGACAAGCTCTGTAATTCAAATCTCCCTTTAAAGTGGGGATTATAAATGGTATGATTACTAGACAAAGAAACTAAAATTGTCGGTATTTTCAAAAATAAAAAAGATTGCCAGCCGTAAGAACAGACAATCTTTCATTTTCAATTTATTTCAAGATTGTATCTATTGAAATTTTGGTTTTCTTTTTTCTAAAAATGCCGTAGTACCTTCTTTAAAATCAGGTGTTCCAAATGCTTTTCCAAATTCTTTAATTTCGGTTTCAAAACCATCAGTGTTTTTGTCAAAACAATCTTGAACACATCTTAGTGCTGCGGCAATGGCAGTACTAGAGTTTTTAATGATTTTACTCGCCATTTTTCTTGTTTCATCCATAAGCTCATCTGGGCTTACAACATGGTTTGCAAGGTTGATGTGCAAAGCGTGTTCTGCATCTATCATCCCTGCTGTAGCAATCATTTCTATAGCTTTTCCTCTCCCTACTATTTGTGCCAGTCTTTGTGTTCCTCCGTATCCTGGTATAACCCCAAGGCTTACTTCTGGTAGACCTACTCTAGCATGGCTAGAAAAAACACGAATATGACAAGACATAGCCAATTCTAAACCACCTCCTAAGGCAAAACCATTTACGGCTGCCAAAATAGGTTTTTCAATTTTTTCTACGAAAGTAAAAAGACTTTCATGTCCCACACGGCTGAGTTCTTCACCTTGTTCAACAGAAAAATTCGCAAATTCACTGATATCAGCTCCAGCTACAAAAGCTTTTTCACCTGCTCCTGTAAGGATAATTGCCTTAACTTCATCATTGCTTGCTAAACTTTTAAATGCCTCATGTAACTCAGAGATTGTTTCTTTGTTTAGTGCATTAAGTTTTTTCGGTCTGTTAATTGTGATAGTTCCAATATGATCTTCTATAGAGATCAAAAGATTATTATAGTTCATCTCTCGTTTATTTTTCGATGGGTAATTTAATGATAAAGGTTGTCCCGATATTTTCTTGAGTCTGGAATTTTATTTTCCCTCCGTGTGCCAAAATTATGTTTTTCACCATTGCTAAACCTAATCCTTTTCCAGAATTTTTGGTGGTAAATTTCGGTTCAAATATTTTGGATTGAATCCTTGTTGGAATTCCACTACCATTATCTTTGATGTAAATATACAAGAAATCATTCACCGATTCATAACTCATCACCACTTTTGGTTCTTTATTATTAGGGATCGATTGGTAGGCATTTTTTATAAGATTGATAAAAACTTGATGAAGCTGATTTTTATCTGCCATTACACAGATTTCTTGTTTGTAAGTTGTGAAATCTAGATTTTGACTTTGGTATAATTTTGCAACGGGATGAAGAATATTGTGAATCTCAATTTTTTCAATGGCTAATTTGGGTAAAGAAGCAAAATCAGAAAAAGCATTGGCAATATTGGTCATATTATCAATTTGTTCTACCATAGAAAGACAAAATTCATCGAGCTCTTCTTTAAAATTTTCGTCTGTTGGATCTAGATTTTTTTGAAGAAACTGTACCTGAAGTTTCATAGGAGTAAGCGGATTCTTTACTTCATGGGCTACTTGTTTTGCCATTTCTTTCCAAGCTTCTTCTTTTTGTTTTTGAGCGAGGAGTTCGGCACTTGCTTTTAGCTTTTCTCTTGTTTTATTATACTCTTTTATCAATAAGCCTACTTCATCATTTACATTCCATTCAAGTGGTGGAGCATCTTTATCTAATTCCATTTTTTTGATGTCTTCAGATAAGGTTCTAAGCGGTTCTGTAATGTATTTTGCCAAAATATAGACCATTACTACAGCCAGAATCAGCAGAAACAGATAGATTATAGATAATTCTCCAAGATAGGTTTCTATGTCGTTACTTTTGGTTTTGTCAAAATCGAAATATGGAATGTTTAATATAGCAATATTTTCACCTTTTTTATTCTTTATAAGAAAATAGGAGGAGAAAAAACGAACTCCTTCTGAATGCTCTAAGGTATAATCATTTTTCTCTAAAACTTGTTTTAAAATTTTGGTCGGAAGTTTTTTAGGAAGTCTTTTTTCTGTGAAAATTTCAGGATCAGATTGTATAATGACTTCCCCTTTCAAATTATAATAATTGACATCTATATTATTGATGTCTGTGAGTTCTTTTGTGTGATTTTCAAAATGAAGAACAAAGTTTTTTTGATTAACAAATTGAGAGATTTTCGCCAGATGATATTCTACTTGTTTTACAAGAGAGAGTTCTTTTCTTTTCAACCTTTTTCTGTGGTAAGTGTCATTTTGTTTGTTGAAATTTAGATAAGTAAATATCCCAATAAAGAGAAAAGAGAAAAGAAGCAAACTCAAGTTTGCCAAAAGGATTTTGGTTCTTAAACCTACTTTTGAGAACATCTATTAGTTGTTAAAATATTGTTTTTCGAAATCCAAATATTCTTGGATATTTTTTCTTTTGTAAAATATGGGGTAATTCTTGGCAGCCATGGTCATTGGTTGAGCAATAAATCCTTGAACACTGGCATAATCTTGATCAAGTTCCATGAGTTCAATAAACTTTTTAGCATCTTTTGGTCCACTAAATACTTTGGCACTCACTAAACTTTTTCCATCTTTAAAAATGATAGCACTTACCACAATATTTTTTTGTTGATAGGCACGTGAACTAAAGTCAGATAAAAAACTTTGTAGTGCTTGAGCATTACTGGTTTCACAGAGAAAAAGAGCAAAGAAAACATCATCAGTACTTTCATTATAAATACTTTTTTTCTGATCATTTTTTTGCTTGTTCTTTAAGAATAAATTTAATCTCTTTTTCGCAACGTTTCCTTCTGTAGTTTCTGGGTAAGTCTTCACAAGGTCTTTCAAGCTATTTATATAGAAATCTTTACTGCCATTACCCGCATGTGCTTCTGCTACAGCTAATTTGAATTTAGGATGTAGCTTGTGGTCTTCAAATTGTTTTGAAAATTCATCATAAAGAGAAAAAACTGTTACAAACTTTTCTTTCTTCAGATTTTTGTATGCTTTTTTGTACAATGTCAGTGCTGGGTCTTCTTGTTCTTTCACCATTTTTCCTTCTAATAAGTTATGGTAAATACTTTCAGGATATTCTTGAGCAACTTTTAAGCGGTATTTATTGGCAAATTCCATTTTATGATCCGCTTCATGCAGTCGGACTAAATGATAATAGGAGGCAGGCTTATGTTTAGAATTAGGATATTTGTCTACAATAATTCTAAACTGATTTACTGATTCTGGAATATCTTTTAAGTATTCTTTATAAATCATTCCTAAGGCAAAATGAGCTTCCACAATTTCGTCTTGCAATTTGAATTTCCTTTTAGTTGAGTTTGGAATTTTCGCCATTAAATCACCTATTGCTATCGCTTCTTCTTCGGTGAGACTATCTTTTTGCATCAGTGCGTTTTCCTCAGTAGTTGTACTAAGGTCGTTTTCCTCTTGTTCAGTAATTTCTGTTTCTTCGTCTGGATTTATGGTTCCTTTGTTTTTTCTTCGCCAATTATCTTCTAGTTTTCTGATACCCCAAACATTGCTAAAAAGCTTTTTCCCATTCTCTATAAGGGTTTTATCATCAAAATACCAATTAATATTTTTCTTACCGTTTTCAAGGTTTATTTTCGATTTTATTTTCTCTAAAGTTGCCAGTTTCTCGGCTTCTTTTTCCTTTTGTGCATTCAGTTCCCTCAAGGCTCTATTTTTTGCCCACAAATATTGTTGATCTTCATTCCAGGCACTTACGATAAGTAAAGAATCATTGAGATCAATGGTCTGATAATGCTTTGCTAGATCCGAAAGGGATTTCCACTTTTGTTCAATTTGTTCGTAATTCTTGAATTTTTCATCTATTATATTCATAACGGCATCGTAGTGTTCTTGTGCCTGATTATAATTTTTTAATTGAAATTCAAGGTCTCCTTTGGCTAGGTGTGTTCTTGCTAATTGAATTCCGTTGTCAAAATTGGTATCCAAAGAATTTTGATAGTTTTCTAGAGCAAGGTCATAATTTTCAATTTTTTCATGCAGCACACCTTTTGCATAATATACTTGATCCATCAGTGTTTTATAAACGCTGTTGTTTTCAAGTTTTTTAATACTTGCAAAAAGTTCTGAAGCTGAATGAGTTTCGGGATTAAAGCTTTTTGTTTGAGCAAGCACAGAATTAAAGACCAAAATAGGATCTTTTCCTCTTTTTTCGGCTTCAAAAAGAAAAGTTGTTGCCTCTTCTAATTGGTCATTTTCTAAAGCATATTGCCCTAAAATATAGAAATTTCTTCCGATGTGATCTCCAGAGTTTGGTAAATACTTAATGGTCTTCTCCAGTGCCGTTATCGCTTTCTTAATTTGATCATCACGATAAAAAAGCTCCGCTCGAGTCTCTAAAATATGTATTTTGTGTTTCTTTTTAAGATCGTCTGTTTCCACAATTTCTTGCAATTGCCTTTCTGCAATTCCATAATTTCCAAGCATAACTTGAGTTTCCGCAGCCCATATCTTCAGACTTACATATTCACTTAGATTCTTGTATTTTTTTCCGTGATTAAATATTTGAGCTGCATTTTCATACTCTTGACGATAGAAATAAGCTTTTCCGAGGAGTAAAAATGTCTCATCCATCCAGTTATTTCTTTCTTCTCCTCTTATAACCATAGAATGACGTTGAACAACCTCACTCGTTTTTTTTATGACTGTTTCAAAAGGGGTATGTAGCGTTTTTGCTTCCTCTTCACTTCCTAATTTTCTAATAGGTAAGGTGCTTCCGTAGTCCTCTTTAATTTGATTCTGATAAGATTCCATCGTTTTATCAAACAAGACTTGAGCGTTATAACATTTATTATATCGAGCTGTAACCCAATGATAATTACGGTTTAAAAATTTATTCTTTTTTACCGAACATCCATTAGAAATAAATAAAAGTACTAAGAGTATAAAAGGGAAAAAACGTTTTTTCATTCTTTAGATCACAATTCCTACAAAATATCATGCAAGATAACTAATACCACTCATAAACCAAAACAGACTTGAACCAAGCTTGCTTGTGATTTTACGAAACTATATTGTTTATCGTATTTTTAGTCGAAATATTGTGGGAAAAATCATCAAAAATTGTTTTTTTTGCATCAAAATATCCTTTTCTGAATCACTTTATAAAATTTGTAGCAGTATTAAATTTTGTTGTAAATTAGCGAAAATAGTTATGTATTATGAAAATAAAAGTCGTTTTATCGTTTTTAGTTTTTTTGATTTTGACCTCGTGTTATAAAGATGAAGAGACTCTTCCTCTTGAGGATTTTGATTCTGATATGAAAAGATATATGCTTTTTGATATTGGTTCTAGTTGGACTTATAAGGTCTCAGATACAATTGCTCTAGTTCCTTATACTGTTAGGATAGAATTACAAGATATTAAGACAGAGATAGTAGAGAGTAAAGATGGTAAAAATCGGGTAAAGAAAAGAACCGAAACGTATTTTGATTATCATGAAAATGAATTTTTTACAAGAACGATTACGGATGAAAATTTCACTTATTTAGAGTCTAATTTCTATATTGACGATAGTGGAAATAAATTGCCAATTGAGAAAAAAGATCTTCGAGTATATAAAGTAGAAAGTAAATTTGGAACGTATTATTCAAAAATAGAAGGACCCACTTATAGCAGTTATAATGCTGATAATAACGCATTCCATGGAGACGTTATTTATGCTTATGATGTAGGGGGCTTTTTAAACAATTTCCAGGGTACGCCTTATAATGTGAAACTTGTTACCTCTGGAGAGGATGTGGTTATTCAGTCTGTTAAAATGTTGCGATATGAAAATGCGTATAGCGTTGGAATAGGGATGGTTTATCACAATGATTTATTAGCGGAGAAAACGTATCAACTGATCTCATCAGATATTAAATAGTCTTGAAGCAAATTCTTCTTCTTTCGGATACTCATGCCTTTATAGATAAAGAGGCGGCAGCACATTATCAAAACGCAGACGAAATTTGGCATGCAGGTGATATCGGTAGTCAAGAAGTGTTAGATTATTTGGAAACTTTTGCACCTGTAAAAGCTGTTTATGGGAATATTGATGGACAGGATATTCGTGTTCGTTGTCCAGAAGATCAAATTTTCTTTTGTGAAGGTAAAAAAATTTGGATCCGACATATAGGAGCCTATCCACCTAAGTTTAATACCAAAATACAGATGCTACTCAAGCAAATTCAACCCGATATTTTTATTTGTGGACATTCACACATTCTGAAAGTTATGTATGATAACAATTTTTCTGTTTTACATATCAATCCAGGGGCTTTTGGCAAAAGTGGTTTTCACCAAGAAAGAACAATGCTTAAATTTTCTATAGATCAAGGGAAAATAGAGAACATGCAAGTAATATCAAAACCGAAAAATCCGTAGAAATTATTATTTTTACAAAAAAATACATCATGAGATATATTTCAGCTTTTTTAGTGACATTTTTAGTTTTTGTGGGGGTACTTTCTTGCGAAAAACAAATCCCAACATTAGAACCCGATACACGAATCTATAATAAATGGATTGTAAGTGCAGGTTTTTATGATGGTCAACCTCTTATTTATCATGTTTGTGATTTGAAAAAATCAGGATATATTTTCAATAAAAATGGAAGTATAACTTTAATCGAAGCCTTGGAAGATTTGCCAAATTGCAATAAAATAAAAACATACTCAGGAAAATTAGAAAGACTTCCAGGAGACTATCTTGAAATGCATGGGCAGGACGAAAAATTTGATTTTGGATATTACCGTTTAGATTTCACAAACTCATACCAAGAAGGAAGAATATACTTAGACACAATTGCTCAAGGAGATACAGTCTTGAGGTTTGAAGGAGTCGATCAAGAATCTAAGAAACTTTATTTGACGCTACAAAAAGAAAAATAAACTATTGAAACTATTGCTAAATAAATTCTTGAATAAGAGATAAGAAACCATTAATTAATTTTAAGTCCCTTGTCTTGATTTTTATTTGGTATAAAAAAAATTATAAACAACTAATAAAATCGGAGAAATGAAAAAAAGTGTTTGGATCACTTCATTACTATTTTTACTATTTAATGTCGCCTGTGGGCAAAAACAACATTTTATTGAAGGAGCTGTAGAAAAAGGATACACCATAAAGGAATTGTCATTGAAGAAATACGGTGTTACAAATGATGTGGTTACAGAGATCAAAGTCGATAATAATAAATTTAAAACAGCCATTCCAAATAATTGCAAAAAAGGAATGTACCAATTGTATCTAAAAGAAGAACATGGTGTAGAGCTAGTTTTTGATGTAATTATTACGGGAGAAAACGATGTAGAATTGTTTATTCATAAACGAGATGTGAATGCTAGAAGAATAGAACCAAATAAA
Source organism: Flavobacteriales bacterium (assembly GCA_025210805.1). Classification (NCBI taxonomy): domain Bacteria; kingdom Pseudomonadati; phylum Bacteroidota; class Flavobacteriia; order Flavobacteriales; species Flavobacteriales bacterium. The sequence continues at coordinate 36,768 of JAOAQX010000016.1, read as the reverse complement.
GTTTTTGAGACAAAAGATCCCATTAATTTAAAATGGAAATCATATTCAGATGAAAATTTGAAAAATTCTGAGGCACTTAGTTTGCTTAGAAACACATGGTTGACTTATCCGCTAGAAGGAGACGAGAAATTTTTGAAACAAATCAAAAAACAACTCAAAGTTCTATCTAAAAGAAATGATCAAATTATCGAAAGAGCAAAAGCAGATCATGAATTTTTGGGTGCATTATTGAGCATGAAGCCAAAATTGTATGTAGATATTTCTGCTAAAAGAGAACATCAAGATAGTTTATTGTTTTTAAACAGTCTTAAAATGTATGATTTAAATCAGCCAGAATTATGGAATTCTCCTGCTTACCAAAACCTATTTAATAGGTATTTAGGGATGGTTTATAATAAGAATAAGCATCTACAGAGAGAAGATTTAGAACTTGAAATGGTGACTGGAGTAGATGAAATAATGGATCAAATTACCGATACAGAGGTAAAAGGTAAAGCCGTAAATTTGCTTACCCAATTGTTTATTCCATCTGGTTTTGATATTGTAGTTAGACATATCGACCTTGTCTATGGAGAAGAGGGATCATGTGATAACGATGAAATAAAGCACAAAAGAGAACGAAGAATTGAAGGATATAAAAGAATGAAAAAAGGAAATATAGCTCCTGCCATTACAGGTGAAGGGCAAGAAAATATGTTAAATTCCTTAGATTCTGATTATAAAATTGTTGTTTTCTGGGCGTCTTGGTGTCCACATTGTATGCAAATGATGCCTGAGTTAAATAAATGGTTTGACTGGCATCCAAATGCCAAGGCAATAGCCGTAAGCTTAGATACAGATCCTACTTCTTATAAAAACACCATCATAAGTTTTCCAAATTTTAAACATACTTCGGAGTTTAAAAAATGGGAATCTGAAAATGTCAAAAATTACTTTGTAACAGGTACACCTGCTATTTTTATTCTAAACAAAAAGAATGAAATCATTAGCCAAGCAAAGAATATTGAAGAACTGAATAAAGTGTTCAAAACCCTAAAATAATTTCGTGGAAAAGAAGGATCAAATCACCCTTGAATTTCAAAAAGAAATTCAAACTAAATATACCTATAAGAAAGATTTTATTACTATTGGTGGTGGAATGCTCAATGGAGAGCCTGTAGCTGAAACCAAAGTGAAAATTCCCCTAAAAACACTTAATAGACACGGTTTAATAGCTGGGGCTACTGGTACAGGGAAAACAAAAACTGTTCAAGTACTTGCAGAGCAACTTTCTTTAAAAGGGATTCCTAGTTTATTAATGGATATCAAGGGTGATTTGAGCGGTTTAGCACAACCTGGTAGTTCTAATGATCATATTGTTTGGCGACACGGAGCGATCGGAGAACCTTATGAACCCCAAGGATTACCTGTGGAACTCATGAGTATTTCTGATGAAAAAGGCGTGAAGCTAAGAGCTACCGTATCAGAGTTTGGTCCCATTTTACTATCCAAAATATTGGGCTTAAATGAAACTCAAATGGGTATTGTGAGTATAATGTTTAAATACTGCGATGACCAAAAAATACCACTCTTGGATCTAAAAGATCTTAGGAAAACACTCCAATACCTCACTTCTGAAGGGAAAAAGGAAATAGAAAAAGAATATGGATATATTTCAGGGAGATCTGTAAGCGCCATTCTAAGAAAAATAGTAGAGCTAGAAGAACAAGGAGGAGAGAAGTTTTTTGGAGAGAAATCTTTTGATATTGAAGATTTGTTACAGGAAAGAAATGGACAAGGACAGATTTCTATTATCCGTCTAACAGATATCCAAAATAAACCAAAATTATTTTCAACATTCATGTTGAGTCTGTTAGCAGAAATATATGAAACCCTTCCAGAATCTGGGGACGACGATCAACCTAAACTTTGTTTATTTATAGATGAAGCACACCTTGTTTTTAAGGAAGCTACAAATGAATTGCTCGATCAAATCGAAATTATCATTAAGCTTATCCGATCAAAAGGGGTGGGTGTATTTTTCTGTACTCAATTGCCCACAGATGTTCCTGAAGAAGTTCTGAGTCAACTAGGGCTAAAGGTTCAACATGCGCTTAGGGCATTTACGGCAAAAGATCGTAAAGCGATTAAGAAAACAGCTGAAAATTATCCCGAAACTACTTTTTATACTACCGATGAACTCTTGACTTCAATGGGAATTGGAGAGGCAATGATTACTTGTCTAAACGAAAAAGGAATCCCTACACCTTTGGTACATACGCTTTTGAGAGCTCCGATTTCTAGAATGGATATTCTTACCGAAAAGGAAATAGATAAAATCATTGATCATTCTGAACTGGTAGAAGAATATGCCGAGGATATTGACAGAGAAAGTGCGTATGAAATTCTTTCAGAAAAAATAGAAAAAGCACAAGAAGAAGAACGCAAAGCAGCACTCAAAAAACAAAAGGAAAAAGAGAAAGCTGCGAGTTCTAGAAGGCGATCTGGAGGAAGAAAAAGACAATCTCTTGGCGAAAGCCTCCTAAGTAAAGCAACTACAATTATTGTTAGAGAATTTACTCGTGGAATTATGGGCGTTCTTGGAATCAAAAAAACAAGACGGCGTAGAAGAAGAACTTACTAGATCTTGATAAATTTTAGAAGTGCTCTTTTTGAATTGTTTCTTAATTAGATCTTGATAAATTTTAGAAGTGCTCTTTTTGAATTGTTTCTTAATTCTATGAGATAAGATCCAGGAGATAAGTTTTCTACAGAAATTTCTTTTTGATAGTTTCCTTTTTGAATCAAGTTTCCTGAAATAGAATAGATCAGAAAACTTTCAAATGAATGATTACTCTGGATAGATAAATGAGTTTTTGCAGGGTTAGGATATATGATAACTTCTTGTGGGTTATCTATTTCTACTACACTGATTTGATTCTTGTCAATTCCAACAAAATACTCCAATCCGCCTTTGATATTCCCTAGAATCATATCCATTTTCCCATCTTGGTTTATATCCGCAATTGTTGGACTTAGATATCTTTTATTGTCAAACTTTTGAAGATTTTCAGTAAGTGTTTTATTTCTAAAATTGCCTTTGAGATTGTTTTCTAAACTATCAAAAACATGGATTCCTCTTTCTGCTGTTCCAATAATAAGGTGCATTTTATTATTCATCTCAACAATTGTAGGATCTGTATATCCGTTTCCAAAGTTGTCCACTAGATCTATACCGCCAAATTTATTTGTATCTGGGTTTAGTGAAAACTGTGGATTTGATTGCGTTCCTGTATTTTCATAATAATTGATATTCCCATCTTTTTCTCCCACGAGTAAGTCTAAATCAAAATCCCCATCTAAGTCATAGAGAAAAGGCTTTGAAGAAACCCCTACATTTACAGAGTTGAACAGTGAATTATTGTAAATATAGCTGGGTGCAGCATTGTTAGTGGTATTTTCAAAATAAATGACTTGCCCATTTTTATTTCCCATGATAATGTCAAAATCCCCATCAGAATCTAGATCTCCAAAGCTTGGGGCAAGTTGTAAACCAATGTTTTTTGATAAAAATCCTCCAAAATCATTAGAAATCTGTTTGAATTTAGGAGTTATATTATTTCCTATATTTTTATAATAATATATTGAGGAAATAAAATTTTTGGAAGCATCAAAACGTTCACCACTGCTTACAAAAAGGTCTTTATCTCCGTCTTGATCAAAATCAAATAATCTAACAATAGAGAATTTTCCTATATCGATCATATCTTTTTGAAGGTAATTTTCCTCTTGAAAATCAAACTGTGGTACGATCTCATTCCCTGTATTTTTATAGTGCCAAACACTGTTTTTGGTTACAGAATTATTTGAACTATTGGGTGTAACAAGCATATCTTGATCTCCATCTTTATCAAGGTCAATGAATTTTACTAATGGAAAAAGTTGAACATCTATAGGTTTGTTATTCGGAAAAGTGAAAATTTGTTCAGTCATGGTTGCCACACCAGCATTTGGGGTGTTTTTTAGCATAACAATATTGTTAAAAGAAACATCGCCTAGAAACATATCTTTGTCATTATCGCCATCTATATCAAAAATAGTAACGGTAGAACCCGAGTGTCTTGAGGCGAGGGGAGGGGCTGCATTTCCGTCATCGCAGTCATGTAAGGTAACACTATTGTCTGAGAAGTTTTCTGTAAACCTTCCATAACATCTATCTGTTAGTTTGAGTTCATAATTACTGGCTGTTCCTATGTTTTCATGGAATTCTAGCTTTGTACCTAACACGCCAAATGTTAAGAGGTCTAAATCACCATCTGCATCGGCATCTTCAATAGCAGGTACATCAATTGCCGAAACGAAGAGCTTACTGGTTGTTGTAGGACCTCTTTTGGTTCTTAAAGTATCGGGATCAGACCATGTAATGGGATTTGTAGCCAATTGACGATAGTAGAGTACTCTTCCTGAATAATTGGTAAACAAATCCATTAAACCATCATTATTAAAATCTGCGGTAAGCATCCAGCTTTCTAACTTTGGAAAGTTTTTTTCAAATTCAGGTTTTCTACTATATGGGCTGTTTGGATTCCATGGATTATAAAGCATACAGATGACTTGATTATCGGCTCTGTCGAATATCACAAGATCTTTGATTCCATCTTTGTTAAGATCCATTTCATTGAACTGGGGCGCATTTAAACCACCTGTCCAAGGAATGTATTTATCTTGATTATTTACTTCTATATCTGGGTAAAATCTTTGTCCGAAATAGGGTTGTGCTTGAATACCGAGAAATGACAAAAAGAAAAATGCTAAAATAAGAAATGGTTTCATAGTCCAGAAATAAGTTTTGAAAGATAAAGTTATACAATTTTCAATCCAAATAGACTTTTTTCTGAGTGTGGTTTATTACTTTAACTGTTTGAAATTACGATTCTATTAATTTTTTAATCTTTCATAGTAATGAAATCCTATTGAAGAATTTATGTCATTTTTTAAGTCCCTTGTTATTTCATGATAGTTTTTGCTATATTTTATTTGAGCCAATTCGTTTCTTAGATCATCAATGCTTTGTTCTATTTTATTTCTTTGATTAAGGTAGGTTTCTACGGATATTTCTTTTGAAATATCCCAAAAATTAAAAAGCTTTTCTATAATATTTTCTTGAGCATACAATTTTATTTGCAATGTTGTAATTTTGTAAACATATCAAGTAAGATATTGTATTTGAATAGTAAAACAGATAATCAATTCAAAAAATCGATTTAAAAAAATCAAGAAAAGACATAGGATTATTGTTGAAAATCAATAATATAGAGTTGATTTATCAAGAATAGTTTGAAACACTAAAAAATGGTTGCTCTTTAACGAAGTTTCGTTTAAGATATCTATCAACTGTGTTGCTATAACAGATTTGATATCGATTTTCTTTCATTAATCATGGAAGAAAAAGGATAATAATAAGTGGACATTATATACATAAAACTCAAAAATCTTTTAAATGAGAATTAAGAAGATTCCTAGATATTGAGTTCTAAAAAACGTAACATTTTATGAATTTTGATTCAATTTTTGAAAATATAGTGATAATATTCCCTCAATTCGCCTCTGTAGATTTGAGTACTTGGATAAATCTATTGATTGCGGTTTTGACAACTATAGTAGCTTTCATGAGTTACAAAGTTATGAAAAGACAAACTGCATTAATGGAGGATTCTCATCGACCAGAACTTGTGCTTTCTGATGAATATTTCATGCATCTTGAAAAGAAACATAATAAACTTGAATGGCTTGATGATGAAGGTAGGTACTTCTTTTTAGAGTTACATAATATCGGAAATGGAAATGCAAAAAAAATCAAATTATGGTTTGAATACGAAAAGTTGGAATTGGATGATTTTTTAAAAAAAATAGATAAAGATAAAATGCTACAAACTAAAATTTATAAAACAGAATTAAATGATACGGAAAAATTAATAATCACTAAAGCATTACTTGGAGAAAGCTCTACTGAAATAACTCTTTCTAAAATACACAATAATATTGAAAAACTTAATGGAGTAAGAACTTCTCAAGTTATTCCTCTAAGGGAAAGTAGAACAGTACCTATGAACAAACAGATACTCGCCTATTTAAGTTGTGTAGTACAGATTGCTTCAGAAATATCCAGTGATTTTCCAAGTTTTAAGATTCATGTTGAGTATTATAATTTGTATAACACTAAATTTAACATTTCATATTGTTCTGAAATAAGCTATTTTAAAGATGGCTTAACACTAAGCTTCAATGAGATTAATGATGTCGAGAAAACCTAATGCGTAACGAAGCTCAATAGCAATAGCACTATTGATAAACTTTGAATCCTCCAATTATAAGATAAAAAAAAAGCCTTTTCAGAAACTGAAAAGGCTTTTTATAAATTGTGTTTTTTGGTTTAAATTATACCAAGCTACATCTTTTGAAATCTACAGCTACCAATTCTTTGTCAGCTGATTTTAGATATTGTTCAACAGTTACTTTACTGTCTTTGATGAATGCTTGAGCAACCAAAGTATTCTCTTTAAAGAATTTGTTTAGACGTCCCATTGCGATTTTGTCTAACATCGCTTCAGGTTTCCCTTCTTGACGAGCCAAATCTTTACCTACTTCTAGTTCACGGTCAATTGTTGCTTGATCTACACCATCTTTGTTCAATGCTACTGGGTTCATAGCGGCAGCTTGCATCGCTACATCTTTTGCTAACTCAGCTGCATTGTCAACAGATTTGTTAAGTCCAACGATTGTTGCAATTTTGTTTCCAGCGTGGATATAAGATCCTACGAAACCAGCTTCAATACGCTCGAAGAACTTCACTTCAAGTTTTTCTCCGATAACCCCTGTTTGTTCAATAAGTTTATCAGCGATAGTCATTCCGTTGATGTTCATAGCCAATAGTTCTTCAGAACTTTTTGGGTCATTTGCGATTGCTACATCTAGAATAGATTTTGCAAGAGCAACATAAGAATCATTTTTAGCAACGAAATCTGTTTCACAGTTCAAAGAGATTACAAATCCTTTAGAATTGTCCTCAGTAGTTCCTGCTAAAACAGCACCTTCCATTGTTTCACGGTCAGCTCTCTTAGCGGCTACTTTTTGTCCTTTTTTTCTAAGGATATCAATTGCTTGTTCGAAATCTCCTTCTGCTTCTACAAGAGCTTTCTTACAATCCATCATTCCAGCTCCTGTTTGCTTTCTTAGCTTATTTACTTCTGCTGCAGTAATTTTTGCCATTTTGTTTGTTTTTTTGAATTGCTTAAAAAAATAACCATTCGAGATTAAATGGTTATTTTTTTAAGATTAATTATTTGTTTTCTTCTGCTTTTGGTTCCTCAGCTTTCGCTTCAGTTGCTTCTTTTTCGGCTTTTTCAGCTTTAGCTTTCGCTTGCTCTTTGGCTTCGTTTTCAGCTTTTCTTTCTGCTAAACCTTCAAGGATTCCGTTTTTCACGTATTCCATAATTACTCCGATAGACTTAGAAGCATCGTCGTTTCCTGGGATTACGTAATCAACATCTAGAGGGTTTGAGTTTGTATCTACGATTCCGAAGATTTTAATACCCAATTTTTTTGCTTCGGCAACAGCGATATGCTCTTTTTTAATGTCAATTACGAAGATTGCACCTGGTAAGCGGTTCATATCTTTAATTGACCCGAAGTTTTTCTCTAGTTTTTCTCTTTGACGAGTTACGTGAAGTCTTTCTTTTTTAGAAAGAGTTTCAAAAGTTCCGTTGGTCTTCATTCTATCAATAGCCGTCATTTTCTTAACGGTTTTACGGATAGTTACGAAGTTTGTCAACAAACCACCTGGCCATCTTTCTGTAATATATGGCATGTTCATTTCGTTGGCATTGTTTGCAATCAATTCTTTTGCTTGCTTTTTCGTTGCTACGAAAAGAACTCTTCTTCCAGAGCGTGCAATAACTTGAAGTGCATTAATTGCTTCTTCTAGTTTTACTGCTGTTTTGTTTAAGTCGATAATGTGGATACCATTTCGCTCCATGAAGATATATGGCGCCATATTAGGATGCCATTTTCTGGTAAGGTGTCCAAAGTGTACACCTGCATCTAGTAATTTTTTGATTTCTACTGACATAATTTCTTTTTGGGTTTACTTTCCTGTTAACATAATTTGCCAATTGCCTAGTAGCTTAAATAATAAGGTCTCGACAATTTGGATGCTAAACACCGAATTAACGTTTCGAGAATTGGAATTTCTTTCTCGCTTTCTTTTGTCCGAATTTCTTACGTTCAACCATTCTTGGGTCTCTAGTAAGTAATCCATAAGGCTTGAGCATTGCTCTATTTTCTTCATTCACTTCACAAAGTGCTCTAGCAATACCAAGGCGGATTGCTTCAGCTTGCCCTGTTAATCCTCCTCCGATAACATTTACTGTTACGTCGAATTGTCCTGCAACACCGGCCAAAGCTTGAGCTTGCTCAAGTTTGTATTGTAAAGTACCTGTTGGGAAGTATTCTTTAAAATCTCTTCCATTTACAGTGATTGCTCCTGTTCCTTGTGAAAGGTACACTCTGGCAATAGCCTTTTTTCTTCTACCGATTGTGTGAATTCTTTCCATCTTTTTTTAGTAGTCGTTTAGGTTAATCATTTCAGGTTTTTGAGCTTCTTGATTGTGCTCTGTTCCTGCATAAACTTTTAGGTTACGGTACATTTGCGCTCCTAATTTGTTTTTTGGCAACATGTTTTTTACTGCCATTTCTACCAATCGAGTAGGGAATTTATCCATAATCTCTCTGGCAGTTCTTTCTCTTTGTCCTCCAGGGTAACCTGTATGGCGAAGGTAAACCTTCTCTTCCATTTTGTTCCCAGAAAGCACAATCTTCTCTGCATTGATAATAACAACATTATCTCCACAGTCCACGTGAGGTGTAAAATCCACCTTGTGCTTTCCTCTTAGGATCTTGGCTACTTTTGATGCCATACGTCCTAGAGTCTGTCCTTCTGCATCTACAAGAACCCATTTTTTTGAAACGGTATTCTTATTAGCAGAAATTGTCTTGTAACTTAATGTATCCACAATATCTGATTTTTAGTTTGTTAAAACGCCAATGGGCGCATTACACTTAAAATAGTCTGCAAATTTAATATTTTTATTGATATTTTGTTAGCTTTGAATGAGATAATTTGGAAATAGTAGTTTTACTGTATTAACACATGTCGATTTTGATAAATTTTCTGACTGCACTTCATTTATCAAAGACACTTCAATACTCATTATAAAGTGAAATGAAACAGAAATTCCTAAGAGAATCATCGAAATTTAGCTGTTTATAGCTTTTCTGAATTAAGTGATACTTTTCTACGAAAGCATTTTGAAGAATCTAGTTTGATAGATATTTATTAAAAATAACTACTTTTTTTGGTAAGGAAACCTAATTGTAGATTACAAAAGGGTAATTTTAAAACTCATAAGTAGAATGAAAAATATCGTACTTATTTTGCTGTCTTCTGTATATGTAATGGTTGGCTGTGCCCAAGAAGTGAAGAAGCATCAGAAAGAAACCGTTAACTCTCAGAAAATTGAAATTGTCAAAGATTGGTCGAATCCCGTATTCAAATCTGAAGAGCAATGGAAGAAAGAATTGAGCCCTGCCCAGTTTCATATACTAAGAAAAAAAGGTACAGAAAGACCATTTTCACATTCTTATAACGATAACAAAGGTAGTGGTACTTATATTTGCGCGGCTTGTAATAATGCGTTGTTTTCTTCTCGTCATAAATTTGATTCGGGTTCAGGTTGGCCAAGTTTTTGGCAACCGATGACGAAAAAAAGTATTGAAGTAGGTGCCGATTTTTCTCATGGAATGACTCGTGATGAGGTTGTTTGTCAAAGATGTAATGGCCATTTGGGTCATGTTTTTCATGATGGACCAGAACCCACAGGATTACGCTATTGTATTAACGGTGAAAGTCTTTATTTTGTAGAGAAATCCAATATTCAAACCGCCGTTTTTGCACAAGGTTGTTTTTGGTGTGTAGAAGAAATTTTTGAATCTATCAAAGGTGTGAAAGCTGTGATATCAGGTTATAGTGGGGGCGAAAGAGCAAATCCGACGTATCAAGAAGTAGGAGCAGGAAAAACAAATCATGCAGAGGCGGTTCAGGTGTACTATAATCCTAAAGAAATTTCTTATGAGGATTTACTTCGTGTTTATTTCCATTCGGGAGATATTACACAGGTTAATGGACAAGGTAATGATCGGGGAAGACAATATCGTTCTATGATATTCTACAAAAATAGAAAACAAAAGAAGCGCATCTATAAATGGATTGAACAACTGAACAATTCTGGAAATTATTCAAAGCCACTAGCAGTAGAAGTCCAAAAAGAGGGGAAGTTCTATCGAGCAGAGGAATATCATCAGGATTATGTAAAGAAACATCCAAATCATTCTTATGTAAAGGCTGTTTCTATCCCAAGGTATGAGAAGGCAATTAAATTATTTCCAGAATTGTTGAAGTGATGTTATTAAAAAAAATATCTACCATTTTTACCACGACAGTGAATAGTTGATCGCTCATAAAGAATCAAAAAAAAGACCATTCAAAATTTTATTTTTGAATGGTCTTTTTATGGTTATAGGTGGGTAGTGTTACTCACTGATATTTGCAATAGAATCAGAGACATATTCTCCATTTTCTAGTTTGTCTTTTATTTTGGTAAAAGATTCTATAGTATATTTTACATCCTCTTCTGTATGAATGGCAGTAGGGATTAATCTTAATAAGATAACTCCTTTTGGCACTACTGGATATGTTACTATTGAGCAGAATATACCAAAGTTTTCTCTCAAATCAACCGTAAGGTTTGTAGCTTCTCCGAGTCCTCCTTGTAGGTAAACAGGTGTCACACAAGACTCTGTGTTTCCGATATTGAATCCAGCTTCTTCAAGTCCATTTTGTAGGCTTGAGGCTATATTCCAAAGATTTTCTTTGTGAGAAAGGTCATCTCTCATCATTTCTAATCTTTTTCTAGCGCCCACAACAAGTGGCATTGGGAGTGATTTTGCAAATATTTGAGAACGGGTATTGTATCTCAAAAATTCTACAACATCTTCTGTAGATGCAATAAATGCTCCGATACTGGCAAAACTCTTAGCAAATGTTCCAAAATAGATATCCACTCCATCTTGAACTCCTAAATGTTCTCCTGTTCCTCTTCCTTCGGCTCCCATAGTTCCTACACCATGAGCGTCATCCACAAAAAGACGGAAATTATACTGTTCTTTTAATGCAACTATTTCTTTAAGCTTTCCAAGATCTCCTCTCATTCCAAAAACTCCTTCTGTAACTAATAGGATTGCTCCATTTTGTTTTTCAGCAAGTTTTGTGGCTCTTTCGAGTTGTTTTTTTAAGTTTTCGATGTCATTATGAGGAAAAACAAATCTTTTTCCTTGATGTAGGCGTACTCCATCAATAATACAAGCATGCGAATCACTGTCGTAAACAATTACGTCATTTCTGTCAACCAAAGCATCTATTGCTGAATGCATTCCTTGGTATCCAAAGTTCAGGAGGATAGCATCTTCTTTTTGAACAAAATCTGCTAGTTCTCTTTCTAGTTTTTCATGAATGGCTGTATTTCCAGACATCATTCTAGATCCCATAGGAGTAGATAATCCCCATTCTTTTGATGCCTCAGCATCTACTTGTCTTATTTCTGGATGATTCGCAAATCCCAAGTAATTGTTAATACTCCAAGTTAGAACCTCTTTTCCCCTAAAGTGCATTCTATTAGAAATTGGTCCTTCTAATTTTGGAAAAGTAAAGTACCCATGTGCATCTTTAGCATGCTGTCCTAGGGGACCTCTATTTCCCTTTAATTTTTCGAATAAATCCATCCAAGGTTTTTTTAGATAATTGGTGCAAAAGTACACTATTTAGTCAATTTGACATTGTGTTCTGTTAATTTTGGATAATGAAAATCTACTAATTGCTATATTTTGTCTATAAAAAAATAAATTCACAGAGATGAGTTTGCAGAATTTGTATACTTCTCTAGTTATTAGGTGTTGAAAGCCAACAGAATTTGTAAAGTTTTTTAATTGCTATTAAAATTATACACAATTCCTAAAGAGCGCCACTTCTGGGTATTTTGGGGTTCACCACTTCCTGTTCTTGAGCTGTTGCAGATAAGGTTAAAGCTAAACAAAGGATGAAAAACTACTGGTAGAAAACACTTTTCTACCAGTAGTTTGTATTTTTTTAGGTTTCATAGTTTTAGATAATTCTCTGCAAGATTATCAAGAAATTTTTATATTCTACCTAAAAAGGAGTTACCTGAGCATTTTTTTAGGATATCTTACAGAGTATTTGTAAGTGATTGTTTTCTTTGCTTTTGGCTGTAGCAAAAATTTCCAAGTATAGATTCCTTGATCGCTTTTTTCGTTCGGTTCCAGAGTCATTTCTTCAATTTCTATCACGATATCTTCAAATTCTGAAATAGGAAGCACATCTTGTAATTTGATTTGAACAGGGGTATTTTTATTGTTTTTTACTTCCAATTCTATTGATCGGAATTCTTTGATTTTTCCACTAAAGAACTTTTTGGATTCTTGTAGTTTAATGTTTTTCTTTCTTGTAATGATTCCATTATCCTCAGTGAAATCTAAGGCTAGTGTATCTTGGAAGTTTTCATTTACAAAATCAGCCTGATTCACTAATCTGTTTTCGTAATAGTAATGCACGGGAGCATCTTGAAGTCTTAAACTTTCCCAATCGGGTAATAACACTTGTAGGTTAGCGATTTTTTTGAGCTCTGGTACTACTATGTATTCATAATCTGTTACGGCCTTGGTGGTTTGTAAATCAAAATTATGAGCCTCTCCGTTACTTAAAACAGTCATTTTCTGTTTTAATGAATAGGTGAAATCACTTTCTATTTTGTCATTATGTTCTAGGGCTGAGAGTGAGATGGTGTTTGTGGATTTTGCTTGATTATAAGAATTTCCATTTACCTTTACTCCGTCCACATAATAGACTACTTCGCCACCTCTTCCACCTCTTACGCTCAGACCATTATCTATACTTGGTACAATTTCTTTTAGCTCCATTTCATCAGCCATGAACTCTTCTTTGTATTCACTCTCAATGATTTCTGCTTTTACTTGGGCATAATGGTTTTCTTTACTCAGCTGAACAGAGTTGAGTTCCCCATTGGAATACATCTTTTTTGAGTTAGTTTGGTATCCATGAGATTCCACTTTTACGGTATAAATACTGTTGTCTAATAGTGGATGAACCTTGAATTTCCCTAAATTATCTGTAAAACATTGGTGTACGAGTTTTGAACCATGAAAAATAGAAACTTTTGCATTAGAAATAGGTTCTTGGTATTTACTATCAATAACTTTTACATTCAAACTCCCATAAGATATTTTTTCCTTGTCTAATGGATGATTACTATTTCCTCTTTCAAATAACCAAGGCGTTAGCTTTCTGATACTTTTGTCTCTGTACAAATCAGAAGTCGATAAGGTCATTTTTATATTGTTCCAGTCTTCTTGTGTAGATTGAAAAACGGTAGCTTTATATTTTATTTCTAAGGGTTTGAATGTAGATTTCACCACGAAATCATAACTAGGTATCCATCCTGCTTTTGGGTTTGTATAAGTCAAAGAAAAATGCCTTTTTAATGCTTTAGATGTATTGACTTTTAAAATAAGATTTAAAGTTTGTAGGCTCTTTTTTGTGGTATTTGTATGTAGTTGTTGTTTTAAATCAAAGATCTCTTTCTCTTGTTGTTTGATTTTCTCTCTAATAATGATTTTACTATTTTCAATACCTGTTATTTGTTTTTCGTAATAATCTACAATAGATTGCAGCTGAGTTAAACTCAGACCTTTTTCACCAGTTTCAATTTTATTGTTTTTCTTCAGAACTTCCTTTTTGTCTTTCAAAACAACTAGCTTGCTGTTTTGTTTGGAAATTTCGGTTTTTATATTTTCGATTTTTTCCCTCAGCTTTTTAGATTTGTTGAGTATCAGTAAATTGTTTCCAATATCAACTTGTGGTGTTAAGGAAACCAGTTCAAGTCCTTTTGGAAATTGAATTTGAAGTGTTTTTAAATTTGTTTGTAGGGGTAAGCCTTTAATTATTAAATGTGATTTACCAGCAGGAATAAATTTTTGGGCTTTTCTCGTAATCTGTGCTCCATTGGGAAATACAACAACAGATTCTATTTTAGAATTTACTTCTAAAGTGTCTTTTTGGGCTTTGAGAGCAAAGGGAAATAACAGACCTATAATTAAAAGGTGTAAGATTATCTTCATTATAATTTATTTTTTGTTCTAATTTACTATTATCTAGATAAAAAACGCAAAAAGTCAAAGAAAGACTTTTTGCGTTTCATTATTTTGGAGCAATTCCTCCGTTTTAGAAAGGATTAAGCAAACTGCTTACTCACTTTTTCAGCTTTACGGCTTTCACTATAATCATAGAATCCTTCACCAGATTTTACTCCGTTTTTACCAGCTGTTACCATATTTACTAATAATGGACATGGAGCATATTTTGGGTTTCCGAATCCTTCATGAAGTACATTTAGGATAGAAAGACAAACATCCAATCCAATAAAGTCAGCTAGTTGAAGTGGTCCCATTGGGTGTGCCATTCCAAGCTTCATTACAGTATCTATTTCTTGAACACCCGCTACACCTTCATACAAACTATAAATAGCTTCGTTGATCATAGGCATTAGGATACGGTTTGCGATAAATCCTGGATAGTCATTTACTTCTACAGGAACTTTTTTCAAGTTTTTAGACATTTCAAAAACTTGATTGCATACCTCTTGAGAAGTAGAATATCCTTTAATTACTTCTACCAATTTCATAATCGGTACAGGGTTCATAAAGTGCATTCCGATCACTTTTTCAGGTCTATTGGTAACCGAAGCAATTTTTGTAATAGAAATCGAAGAAGTGTTGGTAGAAAGGATGGCTTTTTCAGGAGCAAATTCATCCATTTGACGGAAAATATTCAATTTTAAATCGATATTTTCTGTTGCTGCTTCTACTACTAAATCGGCATCTACAACTCCATCTTTTAGGGCTGTAAAAGTGGTAATATTTCCGAGAGTTGCATTTTTATCTGCTTCGCTAATTTTTTCTTTAGCAACCATTCTGTCAAGGTTTTTACCAATAGTTGCTACTGCTTTATCCAAAGCATCTTGTGAGATATCAATCAATGAAACTTGATACCCAAACTGCGCAAAAGTATGAGCGATTCCATTTCCCATGGTTCCTGCTCCAATAACGCTAATATTCTTCATTTTTGTTGTGTTTTTATTTTCCACGTCCTTGCAAGACAATAAGGATGGTATAGACCAAAACCTTAAAATCATTCAGCAAAGATAAATTTTCTATGTAAATAAGGTCAAATTTTAACCTTTCAAGCATTTCTTCTAAATTTTCGGCATAGCCAAATTTCACCATTCCCCAAGAGGTGATTCCAGGTCTTACTCGATGAAGTTGACGATAATAGGGTGCTTTTTTTACCAATTGTTGGATATAGAAATCCCTTTCTGGTCTAGGTCCCACGATACTCATTTCTCCAATTAAAACATTGAAAAACTGGGGCATTTCGTCTATGCGATATTTTCGCATGATTTTTCCCCAAGGAGTTATTCTGGGGTCATCATCTTTACTAAGTTGTGGTCCACAAGCTTCGGCATCCACATACATGGATCTAAATTTGATGATATTAAAAGGTTTTCCATGAATTCCAATTCTTTTTTGTTTATAAAAGATCGGTCCTTTGGAAGACATTCTTACTAAAATAGCTGTAAAAATATAGAAAGGTGAAAGAAGTAGTAAAACGGAAGCTGAAATAATGATATCAAGAATTCTTTTAACCACAGATTGCCATACGGGCATGAGCTTTGTTTCTATTGTGATTAGAGGAACGGCAAACATAGAAGACATTCTCACAGAACCGCTCAAGATATCATACATCGTAGGAATTGTTTTAATTTCCACGGGGGTATCCTCTAGCTTTTCAATGATATTGAGTGCTATTTTATGATCTTTTTCAGCAGTTGCCACAATGACTTCTTGAATATTCTTCTCTTTGATAACGTGAAAAAGGTCTGAAATATTACCTAGATTAGGAAGATAATTTGAAAGTCTTTGTTCTTCTCCTTCTTTTGCAGAAAGATAGCCTTTAAAAATATTTCCTGAAGAGCGAAAGTTATTTTCCATTTTAACGTAGAGATCTACAGCTTCGTCTCCACCGCCTACAAGAAGTGTAGGGTAGCCTATTTTTTTTGTATGTATTTTTTTATTGGTACTTCTAAGAAGAAGGTATCTAAAAAGAAACACAAAGAATGTTTGAAGTAAAAAGTAAATAAAAACAGCAGAGTAGTACTGACTGGTTTTTTCAACCTGATCATCAATTAAGAAAAGAAAAAAGATAATAATAACCCCAACAAAATGCTGTGCAATCGTTTTTCCAAACTCAATAAGACGAGATCTCTTGTAGATATGACGATAATTTCCTAAAAGTGCATAAATAAGTATCCATATTCCTGAAACCCCTAGAATACCTTTAATGAAATTTTCATCAGAAATATATTCACTCATCAAAAGGTTCATTTTTTCTATACAAACCTTTCTATAAATAAAAAACAGCCCCCAAGCCACAGCTGAGCCAAGGTAGTCTAAACCAAGATATTTTAAAACCTGAAGGGTTTTGTTCATTACTTAGAGTGAATTAGTTTAAGGTTGTCTATAGAGAAACTCGCTTGATCTTTTCCATCGGGTAGAGATGCGGATATAAAAAACTTGTATTTATCTGCCGCAGGTAATCCCGCATTCGGATCTTTTTGTTTTTCGGGAATTATTCTAAAGATGATCTTGTTCCAATCCTCTTTTGCATTTACTCCTCCCATAATAAAAGTTTGGGAACCGCTACCAGTGTTGTACCAAATTCCAAATGCAATTTGTATATCCGATTTATAGTCCAATTCTAAATAATTTCTACTGTTTAGCTCAGGGATTTCAAATTCTTTTGAAGTCGCTAAGAAAATTCCACTTTTTTCCTTTGTAAGCGTTACAGTTCCCGAAAAATCTCCTTCGAATACATCATTTTCGGTTTTTTTTACTTCTGCATTATAAATAGCTGGAGTTTTTGTGGTGTCTTTAAGTTCTATACTTTCGAGAGAGATTCCCGGTCCTTCAAAATCTTCTAATTCTATAAAGTCTAGATTCTCTTTGTATTTTTGAGTCACTTTTACCGTAGTAACTTCCCCTGGTTTTAATGAAAATTTATTGGTTTTTTCACCCTTTGAATTATAGAGTTCTGCAATATCAAAACAATCATAAGGAGCTCTTGTTCCTGCTTGACCATTAAGCTTTATTCCACCTCTTGCCGAGAGTTCCACTTCATCTCCAAAATGATGTACAGGAATCGTACAAGGAAATTCAAAACCTCCAATTATTTGATCATTTGCAGAAAGATAGATATCTACCATATTATCTCTGTCAGATCCTTGTTCACTAGTGGTTTCTAGTTTAATGTCTTCTATATAAATATAAGCAGGAATTTCAGCTTCTTTGTTACAAGAAATAATTCCTCCAATAATAAAAAGTAAAGTAAAAATGTTTTTATACATGTATATGGCTTATTTGTTCTGTAATTTGATAAGCAAGTTCTAAAGCTTTAGTTCCATCTGTAAGGCTAACTACAGGTGTTGTGTTGTTTTCTATAGAGTTGGCAAAGGCTTTAAGTTCTTCAAGAATGGCATTGTTTGGTGCACATTCTGGTTGATGAAAGTTGATTTCTTTTTTGGTTTTGTCGTTTTCAAAATAGACTTTAAACGGGTGTTCTTCTGTTTTATCTACTTCGTTCATAGTGACAATTTCCGCCTTTTTATCCAAATAATCTACAGAAATATAGGCATCACCTTGAAAAAAACGTGTTTTTCTCATGTTTTTCATAGAAATTCTACTTGCTGTAAGATTTGCCACACAGCCGTTTTCAAATTCTATCCGTGCATTGCAAATATCTGGAGTTTCAGAAACCACACAAACGCCATTAGCATACACATTCTTGATGTCAGATTTTACGGTGTGCAAAAGTATATCGAGATCATGAATCATTAAATCCAAAATTACAGAAACATCGGTTCCTCTTGGGTTAAATTCTGCTAATCTATGACATTCAATAAACATCGGTTGTTTGATATGCTCTTGAGCAGCCAAAAAAGCAGGGTTAAATCGTTCTACATGTCCAATTTGAATTCGGGTACCTGCTTGTTCTCTTAAATTTGATAATTCACGAGCTTCTTTTATCGTATGTGTAACGGGTTTTTCTATAAAAACGTGTTTTCCTTGTGCTAAACTTTTTTTAGCACATTCAAAATGAGAGATCGTAGAGGTTACAATGTCCACTACATCAATCTTTTCGATGAGTTCTTCCATAGAAGAATATGCCTTGATGCCAAATTCTTTTTCTGTGGTTATACACGTTTCAGGATTAGGATCATAAAAACCTACTAATTCGTAGTTTTTGAGCTCTTTGAGTATTCTGATGTGAATTTTTCCAAGGTGACCAGCACCCAATACACCTATCTTTAACATAGCTAAAATTTAGTACCACCAAAAGTAATAAATATAAATTCAAAAGTATTTTTTCCTCAGTATTTTTTGTGTAGTCAATAATTTTGCAGATTTTTACTTGATTTTATTGTAAAAATAGATTTATGCGGTTTATTGTTTCGGTTTTAATTATTCTATGCTTAGGAATTGGTTTTGGAAATGCACAGCCTATCCATCCCAAGAAAAAAATGATTTCTGTAGGTATTACAGGGAATTATATGCACTTTAGAGATCCTGCCATTTTCACAACCAAAAAACAGGTTTTAGGAGGTGTTCTTCTTAAAGTTATTGGTACGTCAAATATAGATCTGTATGGAGCTGGGGCTAAAACCGAAGCTCATATATCGTCTAGTTTTTCTGCTCTTGGAGAATTTGCAATGTATAAAGGTTACAAGAATACAGGTGCAACAGAATGGATAGCTGGTACGATAAATAATCAGGGAATTGTGACATTTGAACAAGTATTTGCATCTATGTCAGAAATCTCTGCGGGGATAAAATATTCCCCTTCTTTTCTACGATTTAGAACACAGTATTCTACTTCACAAGTAGAAAATTATAAGTTTAGACTTTATTTACCTATAAAATTATCTAGAAAACAAATTAGTACAGATATTTATTATGAATATACAAATACTATAGGAGCTAGAGTATTGGAACAGAAATCTTTTGAATCTTCAGGATGGGCATATTCTTTCTTGAGTTTTGGAGGAGAATATTATTTGAAAGATTGGCTTAAAATACAATTAGAAGTCAATAATGAATTTGGGGCTCTGGCTCAAAGAAGATTCACTCTAGGGTTGTTTGTAAATATCTAAAAAAAAAAAGCATGCGTTCGATCTCAAAATATATCACCATAGTATTTCTATTTTCTTTGTTAACGATAAACTTTTCTTGTGAGAAGGATATACCTGTTGAAAAAAGGATTGAAGTATTTTATAATAATAATTCCTACAAAGGGGAGTTGATCTCTGTTATTAAACTTCCAGGTAGTGGTTCCGATTTCGTTTTTCCCATAACAGTTCACTCATATTATGGGCTTAAGGAAGGAAAAACGGATGCTTTAGTTTACAGAGAATTACCCACTGGTGTTTGGGACCCAATTGTACCTTCACCAATAGAAGTAAAAGGTATTCCTGGACTTAAGGTTGTTGCCGAGCAAAAAGGATCATACTTTGCTCAAACATTATTAGGACATTTGCCTACAGCAGTTAAGTGGAAAAATAATACTTTTAAGCTTATTCTGAGACAAGAAATTGACGGTGAAATTGGAGCCGAAAAAACGATATATTTTAGAGTACTTTAATAAACGAAATAAGCTATTTATTTTGTTGTTGATTCTCGGTGAAAACGCCATTTTTTTGAATGAGATTTTAAGTCTTAAAAACATGAAACTATGAATTTTTCCGAAATTATTACGATCTCACTTACTTTGTTTGCCGTTATTGATATTCTGGGTTCCGTTCCCATTATTATTGATCTACGAACCAAAATGGGGCATATTCAATCTGAAAAAGCGACTTTAGTTTCAGGTGGAATTATGATTGCCTTCCTTTTTTTGGGTGAAAAAATACTCAAGCTGATTCATCTTGATATTCCTTCTTTTGCCATTGCTGGTGCTATTGTAATGTTTTTTCTTGCCTTAGAGATGATTCTTAATATCGAAATATTTAAGGAAGATGGAGAATCTAGAACAGGAGAAATTGTACCTATAGCTTTTCCCTTAATAGCAGGTTCTGGAACTTTAACTACATTAATTTCATTGAGAGCCGAGTTCGACATGATTAATATTATTTTTGGCGTACTCATCAATCTTGCATTTGTTTATTTAGTTTTAAAAACGACTAAAAAGCTAGAAAGATTATTAGGAAAAGGTGGAATTGATGTGATGAGGCGTATCTTTGGAATTATTTTGATGGCAATAGCGGTCAAATTATTTTTAGGAAACTTAAAAATCGTCATAGCTGGATGATCCGTAAAGTCATACTTTTATTTCTTATCGTAATATCAAATATTGCTTTTGCTCAGCAAGATAGCTTAGAGTTTAAGGAGAGAAATAATGCAATAAACTATGCAGGATTGCTTAAAAGTGATGTGGGAAATGTAAATCTTCAAGGGCATTATGCCATGTCAAATATAGGGGGTGCATATCAGTCTTTAAGACCTTTGGAAATCAAACTGTATCAGAATCCATTTAAAGAAAGTGCTTATGATTTATACAGGATGTCTAAAGACTCATTACCTTATTCTCCTACTTATAAATTTTTAAGATTCCACTATAAAAAGACCAATAAAAGAAGTCAGAATATTGAAGCAACCCATACCCAGTTATTTCGAGATTTTTCTTTCGGAGTTTTTTATCATAGAATTTCTTCACAAGGTTTCTTTCAAAATGAATCAAAAGAACATACCTTTTTAAAGGCGGAAGTGAAATTACATCCATACCAAAAGAAATATGAATCTAAATTATCTTACACACATCGTAAATCACTTTTGTTAGAAAACGGAGGTTTGGCTAACGACACAGTTTATAACGAAGATTTAGAATCAAACGAACGAGCAATCCCTGTTTTACTTTCAGATCAAGCACAAAATACACAAACTTTTAACTTGTGGATGTGGGAGAATAGAATCTATTTGAAAAAAGATAGTCTGGTGAAGAGTGGGGTAGAAGCGCATACCAAAATTCGCTCTTCAAATGAAAAATTTCAGGATAGAGATCCAATGTTTCAACCCAGTGTTTTTTATGGTGCACATATTTCTAAACCGTTTTATGAAACGGTAAAAGACAGTACAGGGAACGCAATTGATTCAGTCAATACTTCTGTTCTCTCACAAGATATAAAACTTTTTTATCAGAATGAAAACTGGCAGCTCAAGGGTGGTTTTTTCATACAAAGAAGTCGTTATCTTAATAATGATTTTTCAACAACTTATACGGAATATGGCTTAAATGCTGACTATAGATGGAAAAATAGAATTTCAGGACAAATGGAAATTCGGCAAAGAGAAAATGAATCAAGTATTTTACAAGGAAATATACAGTATGATTTAACGGATTATCTTTCTGCTTCTTTGGCTTATAAAGAGTCTTACCCCAGCTGGTTTCACACCAGATATCGTTCAAATTTCTATGAGTGGAATCAAAAATTAAAGACCACTAAAAGGACAGATATCATATTGCATTATCAGCCCATTAGAGACTTGAAGGTAACTGGTTTTTTCAATTCTTTTAATGATTTTATCTTTATTAATTCTGCAAAAAGACCAGAGCAAACCTCAGAAAATCAACATATATTAGGTCTAGAGGCTAATTATATTAAAGAAAACAAACGCTGGGTCACTAAAGGTATGTTGAGGTTTCAGCAGGTTGAAGGAAACTATATAAGATACCCAAAATTTCATGGAACACTTTTAGGAGGAGTTAAGTTTCAATGGCTTGGAGCAGCTCATTTTACAGCAGGCTTTCAGTTGGAATATTTTAGTTCTTATTATGCCAATCAATTCATGCCTTCTACGAGTCAGTTTTATATCCAAAATGATATAAAAGTAGGAAATTACCCAATGTTAGATTTCTTTTTAACGATGAAAGTAGAATCCTTTACTGGGTATATTCTATATGAAAACTTAACCAGATTTGTCAAAAAGGATGGAAACTATATTGCTCCACACCATGTGTGGAAACATCAAACTTTTAGATTTGGTATTGTTTGGAATTTTTATGACAAATAACGGGATTTGATAGATTACGATAAATCGTATTCATAACCATCTCAATATTAATATAATCGTGAATGATTTCACTTAATCCCAAATTTAATAACTGATTATCTTTATGAAAATCAACACCAATTATTGGAATACAAAGGTTTTTACAGGTTTTTAAATCCCAAGATCCATCGCCAAAATACAATACGTTTTGATATCTTGTTTTATGAGTATACTCCATTTGGTGAATCGCATTCAACACAATATTTTCTCTGCTAATAAACAAATCACTATTGGAGATTACATAATTACTACTCGTTTTTTTATCTAATATATTACTCCCTTGTAGTTTGAGTAAACCGGACTGTTCCCAAGAGCCAGTTGCAAATGCAATATGGAAATCGGGCAACATTTGAAGAATCTCTAAAAACTTTTTGGCACCAGGTATTTCTTTAAATCGCCAAGGTTTTTCTTGTAATTGTTGATGAAGTAAAGTTAAAAATACAGATTTGATTTCTTGGTATTCTTCTTCAGAAGGTAGCCTATTAAAGTGTTTTTTGAAAATTTCTTGGCTAATACACCAGTCTGTAGCATGGGGGAAATCTTCCCAAGAAATTCCATCTAAAGAAATTCCAAAAAGCTTTTTCATGGTTTCTTCCAAGCAATTATCATCTGCTTTTTTTGTATCAGTAAGGGTTCCGTCTATATCAAATACTATCAGGTTCATGTGTTTTTATTATTTCGATAAAATTATACAGAAAGTGTTAATATAAATTGTTCTTTTCGTTAATGAATGTTCAAGATTTTAGAAGACGACTATATCGTAGGATAAATATAAAACTTGATTACTTACTAAAACGTATGGTATAAATAACAAATTTGTGACGAAAAAAAAATACCCATTCTCAATATTATTTTGAGAATGGGTAAATCTTATTTTATGGTAGGGATACTATTTTGAAGTTTTTTCAATAGCCATTTTTACTGCATTGTAAACATCAATAATTCCACCTTCTCTTGATAAACTTGAGAATTTCACTGTTTCAGGACCTTTTTTTCCTTTTCCTGGTTTGATTACTTTAAAATCATCACGATTAGCAGATTTTAAGATAATATCACGAATTTCAAACATGGTTAACTCAGGGAAATATGATTTCAAAAGAGCTGCAAGACCAGACACCATAGGACAAGCCATTGAAGTTCCTTGGAATGTAGCGTAATCTGATTGAGGAATTGTTGAGTAAATCTCTTTTCCTGGTGCAAAAATATCTACTTTTTTATCTCCATAGTTTGAGAAAGAAGCTGCACGACCGTTGTATGTTTTTACTTTTTTGCGTTTCTTCCAGATTTTCCACCACTTATCTCTTTTCATTTTTTTGTATTGTGGTTTTTCAAATCTTGTTGCAGCACCTATGTCTAACCAGTTAGTAAATCTTTCTGACATACTTGGATACATTGATGTTGGGAATTTAGGTTCAACATCTACATCTTTTCCATCATTACCAGCAGCATGCACTAGTAAAACACCTTTTTTCTCAGCATAACGAATTGCTTTGATCACTTCAGCACTATTTTCTGGGTAGTCTTTCCCGAAACTCATACTTACAACTTGCGCTCCGTTATCTACGGCATAACGAATAGCTAAAGCGATGTCTTTATCTCTTTCATCACCATTAGGAACGGCTCTTAGAGACATGATGATTGCATTATCAGCAACTCCATCATTCCCAATTCCGTTTCCTCTGTTTGCTCCAATGATTCCCGCACAGTGCGTTCCGTGTCCAGCATCAGGACCTTCTACGTCGCCATTTCCATATTGTGTATCAGAGAAATCTGAAGGTTTATCACCGATGATATCTCTATCACCTGTAAAATCTGGGTTGTAGTAGTAATTATATTGACCAGAGAAATAGTCTAGACCACCTTTGAGTCTTTCTAGCATTGCATCTTTGTTTTCCAAAGAGGCAAAAGCCATTTTTTGTTTAGGATCAGACATTTTTGTCTCTTCCATTTCTTTGGTAATATCTTTGGCAGTATAGTCTTCACCATATTTTTCTACCATTTTGCTATGTGCTTTTTCTATTGAAGACTGGATAGATTTCATACGATCCATTCCTGCTTTTGCACTTTCTCTTTTACTGGTAACTACTTCTTTTACCTTAAGGTAATATTTGTAGTCTTTCAAATCAGCTTTAGCAATTTCCGATTCTTCTTTACCATCGAATTTTTTCATCAAACGAGCATAAATTCTCGTTACTTCAAGCTGTGCATCATTGGCATTTCTTCCGTCTGCATTTCCTAAGAAATTCCATCCATGAATATCATCAATATATCCATTTTTGTCATCGTCAATACCGTTATTTGGGATTTCTCCTTTGTTTACCCAAATTTTCCCTTTAAGGTCTTCGTGCTCAATATCTACTCCAGAGTCAATTACTCCAACTACTGTTGGCTTAGATTTTCTTCCTTTCAATAGTTCGGCATAAGCCTTGTCTGTTCTTACCCCTGTTTTACTGTTGTTATACCAGTTTAGGATGTCTTTGTCAACTTCAGTATTTCCATGTTGAGCCATGGCTACTGAGCTTCCCATTAGTAGGGAAAATGCAACAACTTTAGAAGTCCAATTCATATAGTTTGATTTTAATTTTCTTGATTTATGCGTTTTACAGTGCAGGCCTGTCAAGGCATAATTTTGGTATCCAAAAATAATTAATATTAAGTGAAAATATGCTTTCCTTTTAGGTAGTTTTGGTTAAAAAGAATAAAAATATTTTAACATAGAATAAATTGGAGAAATAGATACCAATAAAAAAGAGCCTTCAAGAAAATGAAAGCTCTAGGATAAGGATGACTCATAATGGATTAGTCCATCATTTTACCTTTCATCATTTGGTTCCAGTACAAATATGGAAGTCCGTATTTTTTAAGTACCCACATAAACCAAGATTCTTTACCTGTGTCCATTAGTTTGCTTAACATGGGGTCTGAGTCTCGAACATTATCATACTTAAATTCTGCTAATAACATTTTACCATATCCAGTTACTAATGGACAAGAAGAATATCCATAGTATTTTTTCTCTCCTAATTTTCCAGATTCTATTAAATGTTTGATGTTTCCCGCAACAACTGGAGCTTGCTTTCTTATTGCTGCCCCTGTTTTTGCAGTAGGTAGTGCTGCGGCATCTCCAAGAGCAAAAACATTCGGATATTTATTGTGTTGCAGCGTGTTTATATCTACATCGATCCATCCTGTTTCGTTTGCAAAGGGGGAATTTTTAATAAAATCGGGAGCCGATTGTGGCGGAGCCAAGTGAAGCATGTCAAATTTTTCGGTTACTTCAAAATTACCTTCGGTATTGGCAAATACCTCTTTTCCATCTGAGGTAATAATACAACCACCTTCTTCTTCGGCGGTGAGCCTGAAAGTAATTTCTTTTTTCTCACCATCAATTTTTATTGGGGCATGATTATATTGAGTGTGTATTTTTCTTTTGTCAATAATTCTCTCAAGTTCTTCCTTAAAAGGTGTTACTCCAAAGATTACACCACCAGGAGTGGCAAAAATAACATCGGTTTGTTCTTTTACACCAGATTTTACAAAATAATCATCTGCTAAATACATGATTTTTTGAGGAGCTCCTCCGCATTTTATTGGCGTAATGGGTAAAGTGAAAATGGCATTTCCACCTTTGAAATTTTTCAGAACTTCCCAAGTATAGTTAGGGTCAACATAGTTTGAACAAACCCCATTTTTTCCCATAGTTTCTGCCAAACCTTCAATCCCATCTAAATCTATTTGGATTCCAGGGCTGAGAATAAGGAAATCATAAGTAATAGTTTTTCCAGAACGAAGTGTACAGGTATTATTTTCTGGGGCAAATGACTCGGCATAATCCTTAATCCAGTTTGCCCATTTGGGCATTACAGAAGCTTCAGGTCGCACGGTTTTGTCATAAGAATAAGCATTGGCACCCACCAATGTCCATGCAGGCTGATAATAATGTTTATCAGAAGGTTCTATGATTGCAATTTCTGCTTTCGGATATTCCTTTTTTAGTTTGGTAGCGGTCATTATTCCACCTGTACCACCACCAATTATTAATATTTGACTGTGCATAACTCTGTGTTTTTGTTAAAAATCAATCCAAGTTAGCTCAAATAAATGTTATAACCCGTGATGTGGGTTACAGTCTATATTGATGGAAAAAGAGGGAGATATTTTCGCCTATTAAAAGCAATATTTCTCACATTTTTTTAGTGAACCTTTGCAAAAGTAATTGCTGTTCCTAAGCGGAGACCCACAAATTTGATTCTACTATCTCTATGATTGTCTATAGACATTAAACCATAATCTAACTGTAGGAAAACAGCAACATTGTCATAGAAGTTAAAATCGATTCCCACAGAAGAAGAAATATCTGTAGCTAAATTTGTGTTATACTGATAGATTACATAGCTTGTTTTTCCTTCAGATACTGTCCTGTCTATTCTATTAACACCTAAAACTTTGTTTTTGTTATTGCTATACATGAGTACACCAAAAGTGACTCCTCCGTAAAGAGAAATAATACTATTAATATTTTGTTTATACTTTACAGGGAATTCTAAGAAATATGCTTCAAAACCTTCATCATAATCCATTAACTGTTTACTCGGAAACCAGAATTCTGGAATGAGTCTATACATGTCTCGGTGTGTGTCGTAATTATAAATTTCCCTATTGACTTCTGTATCATAAGATTTTCTGATTAAGGTAGCTCCAAAATCTAAGCTAAATCTTTTGTTGAAATCCATAGTCATTCTATAACCGATGAAACCATTCATTTTCCCCACTGATTTAAAAGCTAAATCATTCTTGCGATAATTTTGTTTTATATTAGGATTACTGACTGCGTGTTCGTGAACAAATTCATTTGCCGCCAATTCAAAAGTATCTTTATTCCAAGCAAATAAATTGGAATAACTAATCCCAGCAGTAATATGATGTCTGATCTCATATTGAGCAAAAGAAGAGATTGAAACAAAAAACAATAGCAGTGTAATGAGTCCTTTTTTCATTGTATTTCTGTAAAGTTTATAGAATAATCGGTAAGTCACCAATATTTTAATGCTCAAAAATAAGTATTTTAGCTCTCTAATTATCCACAAAATAGATAAAATGTTCGAAACTTTTGAAAAACAAAGCGCAAAGAGCTGGCATGAGAAGATTATTACAGACCTCAAGGGTGCTGATTTTGAGGAAACTCTTATTTGGCAATCTGATGAAGGTATATCAGTAAATCCGGCATACACTAAAGAAGATAGAACGAGCAATGGACTCAATTTTGAATTAGGGAATTGGGAAATTGTTGAAAATATTCATTATCAGAATGAGGCCGATACAAATGGACTTATTTTATCTCTTTTAAACAAAGGAGTTTCGGGATTAAGAATAGATTTTGGAGGAGCTTCAAATGTGGATTTTTCTTTGCTTTTTCAGAATGTTTATGTGCAAAACATCGGTTTAACTTTCGTATTAAAGTCCCATAATTTTCATTTAGTAAACGATTTTTACCAAGGTCTTTCTTCTGAAGAAAAAGAAACGGTTGTATTGCGATTAGATTATGATATTTTATCTTCATTTTTTCAATCTGGAAGAATGGATCTTGGGGCGTATTTTGAGGGGATTAAACGAGTAGAAAAGGCAAACTTTACTTATTGTATAGATCTTACTTATTTACAGAATTCTGGAGCAAGAATGTTTGAGCAAATTGCAATTGGAGCTTCATTGATACAAGAATATGTGGAAGAATTTGGAAAAGAAGTTTTCAATTCTTTGCATATAAAACTTGCCAATGGAGGAAACTTTTTCTTTGAAATCTCCAAACAGCGTGCATTCAGAAATATGATTCATTTTCTTGCCAAAGAGTATGATACTACTGCTCAAACATTTTTTAGTGTCGAGAATAGTTTAAGAAATAAAACTTTGTATGATCCAAATGTGAATATGCTAAGAATCGGGTCCGAAATTTTATCTGCGGCATTAGGTGGAGCTCAAGCAATAGTTTCTATGCCTTACGATATTGTGTATAAGAATCCTAATGAGTTTTCAGCGCATATTTCAAGAAATCAGCAAATAATGCTCAAGGAGGAATCTAATATACATCAAGTTGCAGATGCTGGGAATGGAGCTTATTATATAGAAACAATAACATCGGAGCTTGAAAAGAAAGCGTATCAATTTTTTCAAGAATTAGAGCAAGAAAGTCTAAAAGAATATTGTAATTCTGGGAAATTAAAATCCAAGCTAGCCGATCATCATCTCAAAGATGTGGAAAGATACGAGTGTCAAGAAAAACCTTTGTTAGGGACGAATCTTTACCCAAATCCAAATGATTCATTAAAAGAAGAATTGGAAAAAGAACTTGCTCCTTTTGCAAATTACCATATTCCAGCGATGCGAATTGCTTGGCAGGACGAACAAAAAAGATTGGATTCTGAAAAATAATAGCCAAATGAAAAAAGATTTTAGCCAAATACCTTATCAAACTCAAGAATCAAAATCTTTCAAAAAGGAAGAATCTTGGGAAAGTCCCGAAGAAATCACCTATCAAAACGCCTATGATAAAGAGGATGAAGAAGGTCTTTCTCATATTGATTTTGTGGCAGGAATTGCTCCAAATCTTAGAGGACCCTATTCAACTATGTATGTGAGAAGACCTTGGACGATTAGGCAATATGCAGGTTTTTCAACCGCAGAAGAATCCAACGCATTTTATAAAAGAAACCTAGCAGCAGGTCAAAAAGGACTTTCGGTAGCCTTTGATTTAGCCACACACAGAGGATATGATAGTGATCACGATAGAGTGGTGGGTGATGTAGGAAAAGCAGGTGTAGCCATCGATTCCATTTTGGATATGAAAATTCTTTTTGATGGAATTCCTTTGGATAAGATGTCTGTTTCAATGACTATGAATGGAGCCGTTTTACCTATTTTGGCATTTTATATTGTTGCGGCAGAAGAACAAGGCGTACCTCAAGAAAAACTCAGTGGTACTATTCAGAATGACATTTTGAAGGAGTTTATGGTGAGAAATACCTATATCTATCCTCCAAAGCATTCTATGAAAATCATTGCAGATATTTTTGAATATACTTCTCAAAATATGCCGAAATTTAATTCTATTTCTATTTCGGGATATCACATGCAAGAGGCTGGTGCAACAGCTGATATTGAGCTGGCTTACACCCTTGCTGATGGTTTAGAATATGTAAAAACAGGAATTGCAGCAGGAATGGATATTGATAGCTTTGCTCCAAGACTTTCTTTCTTTTGGGCAATAGGGATGAATCATTTTATGGAAATTGCCAAAATGCGTGCCGCCAGAATGCTTTGGGCAAAATTGATGAGTCAATTCAAACCAAAAAATCCTAAATCGATGTCTCTTAGAACGCATTGTCAAACAAGTGGGTGGAGTCTTACGGAGCAAGATCCTTTTAACAATGTAGGAAGAACGCTATTTGAAGCCATGGCAGCCTCTTTTGGAGGAACACAATCACTACATACCAATGCATTGGATGAGGCAATTGCATTACCCACAGATTTTTCGGCAAGAATAGCGAGAAACACTCAAATTTTTATTCAAAAAGAAACAGAAACTTGTAGAACGGTGGATCCATGGGGTGGCTCTTATTTTGTAGAAAATCTGACTAAAGAAATTGCTGATAAAGCTTGGAAACTCATTCAAGAAATAGAAGAACTAGGAGGGATGTCTAAAGCAATTGAGACCGGACTCCCCAAAATGAGAATAGAAGAAGCTGCTGCCAAAAAGCAAGCAAGAATAGATAGTGGTAAAGATATCATTGTAGGAGTAAATGCGTATCGCCTTGAAAAAGAAACGGCAATAGATACCCTTGAAGTTGATAACACTGCCGTAAGGATTGCACAAATAGAAAGACTCACAAAACTAAGAGCAGAAAGAAACGAAAAAGAAGTGCAAGATGCGCTAAACAAACTGAGTGAATCTGCCAAAACAGGTGATGGGAACCTACTGGCATTGTCTGTAGATGCTGCAAGAAAAAGGGCTAGTTTAGGTGAAATATCAGACGCTTTAGAGAAACATTTTGGGAGATTTAAAGCCGTAACAAGATCCATAAAAGGTGTGTATATGAAAGAAGCTAAGGGAGATGAGTATTTTCAAAAAGCCCTACAATTGAGTGACGAATTTGCAGAAATTGACGGAAGAAGACCGAGAATTATGGTTGCCAAAATGGGACAAGACGGTCATGATAGAGGAGCCAAAGTAATCTCCACAGCTTTTGCAGATTTAGGTTTTGATGTAGATATAGGTCCACTTTTTCAAACACCTCAAGAGGCAGCGAAACAGGCTGTTGAAAATGATGTTCATATTCTGGGGGTTTCTTCTTTAGCAGCAGGTCATAAAACTTTAGTTCCTAAAGTGATAGAGGAGTTAGAAAACCTAGGAAGAGAAGATATCATGGTAATAGCAGGAGGAGTGATTCCTCCGCAAGATTATGAGTATTTATATGAAGCTGGTGTTGCTGGTGTTTTTGGCCCAGGAACAGTGATTGCCAAAGCCGCTATTGAAATTTTACAAATATTGATTGATGCAAACAAGTAATACCATTTATGGTGTTAATTTACTCACTGTCATAAGCCCCTTTGAATAGCTTGTCCCGATTTTTCGGGAGGGGAAGGGGGATGTTACACAAAGTAAACACCCCCTATAAAAAGAAACTAAAGAAATGCTATTCGATTATGAAACAATATGCAACATCCCCTTACCTCCTTCAAATAGTTTGTCCCGACTTTTCGGGAGGGATTTGAATTCCAGAGCTTGTTCTGACTTTTCGGGAGGATTAAGAGATGTTCTACAACGAAAAACTTCGAAAAAGAAACAAAATATATAGGTAAATTAACAACGTAAACGGTATAAAAAGATATTTGTGAAAAAAAACTATTTAATCATATTGTTATTTAGCTGGTCTCTTATTTCATGTGGAGACCAGTTTAGTTATTCTCAAGGAGAGAAAATGGTAACAGGAACAGAGTTAAGACCAAAACAATCTGATGGTCATACAACTGTAGGAAATCCTAATAATTATGGTTACTTAACTCAGTATTATCCAAATCCTAGTATAGGAGAATTGAATATCTATACTTGGAATCCTGAAGTATCTATTGAAAAGGTTTTTATTTTACCTGGAGAAACCACGAATATGTTTGAAAGTATCGAGTTTGAAAATTCTCGTTTTTCTTATTTAGATACAGACATCAAGGAATATTCTTTGATATCACAAGAGGGAGAACAGGGTACAGATCTAAAAATTGATGTTCATTCTTTAGACGAGGGTTTTTATAAAGCAGTTGTTTACTATAACGAAGGAACAAGAGAATGGTTTAGTTTTTATAAAGCATACGAGCAAAAAACCATTGAAGAATGGGAATCTGAATTAAAAGGATTTTTTACCCCTTAATTTCGTTCGATAAAACTGACTACTAATTTGTGTAAATCTTCGAACTCCGTGAGAGGTAGTGTTTCAGATTTATCGTAAATATCATGATAGGCTCTTATCCCGCCTAGGGTGTAAAAGAAAAATGTTTTAACTCCTTCTTTTTCAAAAGCACAATGATCAGAATTACAAGCATAGCCTCTTTCTTTTATAGCAGGTATTAGTTGTTTTTCTTTATTGATTTCTTTAAATAGTTGATATTCTTTTTTATATAAAGATGAATTGACAATTTGTACGCCTTCATCTCCTGTACCGAAAATATCAAAATTAAGTAAGAATTTTACCGAGTTTAAATCAATAATTTGATCTTCAACTAAAGCATGAGAACCTAAAAGTCCGATTTCTTCTCCCGAAAAGAGAATGAATTTAAGGGAATATTTAGGTTTATTTTTAGAGAAATGCTCCATTAAATTTAATAGAAAAACAACACCACTAGCATTATCATTGGCACCAGGGAAATAAACTTTTTTCCCTAAGTTTCCAATATGATCATAGTGTGCCGTAATGAGGTACGTACTGTCTGTATTTTTTCCTGGAATTTCTACAAGAATATTATTGGTAGGATAATCTTTAAGCAATTTAGCGTGTAAATTTATTTTTGCTTTTTTATTCTTAGAAATATTTTTTGTGGTATAAAAAAGCGGTCTCAGTGCTTGTTTTGTACTGCTCGAAAAAGTAAGCTTTGATTGATTATAGAGAATCACTCCAGCGGGTTTTATGTCTTGAACCCAAGGTAATGCTCTTAGAATTTCTTGAATATCATTTTTATGAGGACTACTGTTAATTTCTTCTTGATCGAAAATAGCAATCTCGCTTGATTTCAATTTTTGAATTTGGCGAACGACCTCAGATTTCCCTTGTTGGATCTCAATTTTTTTTAAATAATATTTCCCTTTTAGAGAAGGAGACGAGGCATTTACTATAAAATCCTTACCTGCAACTTGACATTTCCCGTCTATTGATAACTTTACTTTCGACTCAAACACATTGGCATCAAGTTCAAATGCATGTTTTTGAACAGTCAATCCCATATTTTTAATTCTTGAACTAAGGAAGAATTCAGCTTTTTGAACACCATCAAAAGAATACCCTCTACCGTTCATTTCCTTTGAACAAAGAACTTTAAGATCTTCTTTAGCTTGTTTAATATTTTGAGCATTCAACTGAAGTATTTGGAAGCAAAATAAAAGTAGAAAATAGTGAACGATATTCATTTGGTAGTTTTTTTAGTCCAAGATAAATAAAAACATCCAAGCTGGGAAAAAAACAAAATGGGAATTGAAATGCTCATGATCAAATTTTAATATAGATAAGCAAATTAGTTCAAAAATGATACTATTTAATTTCGAAATTGATTTCTTGTTTGAAAAGCTTATATTTTATAGGTAAATTTGAAAAATCATCAGATAGAAGAAATTTTAGAAAAAATAATTGGAGTTGTTATGAAATACTTATTTAGTCTCTTGTTTTTTATGGTTTTATCGGTTTCTGTTCAAGCACAAACCAAGTGCCATATTATTGTAGAAAGTGCCAAAGTTTATGCAGAGCCTAGCGATATGGGTACCGAAGTATTGTCCACCCAAAAAAAATATGCAAATGTCTATGCTATTGGTAGCACAAATGATAATTGGATTAAAATTAAAGTGGGAAATAAAGAAGGGTATGTAAAGAAAAATTTTATAGCCAAAGGGCATATAAAGTTTGAATTACAAACCAGTAGAGTTGGAGCTTATTGTAGAGACGGCCATAAAGTGATGACTATCGAAAGAAACAACTGTGTAGATCATGGTGGGGTAAGAGAATGGATCAAGGATCGAGTGAAAACTCCAGTTGTTTATCATTGATTATCGGTGAATTATCTATTAAAATATACGAACAAACGAATGTCCACAACAGTGGGCATTTTTTTTTGGACAAAAAAAATATTTAAAAGCTATATTAGGGTTCATGATGTGATTATTTGGAATTTACAAGACCATTTTGTTTATTAACTTTTACTTAATTTTCAAAGTGAATGTATTGGAATCAAAGAAATTAAATTTGTCGGATATTATTTAAGCAGAATTATGAAAAAGATGTTTGCCATTGTGTTGGCGTTCACCACGTTTAGTTTCTCCTCCTATGCATACGAAGGATATGCAAGCAAGGGTTATTTAGGAGATTTTGGGCAAGAGACAGTTTTATGTCAAATAAATGCCCAGGAGAATCAAGTCTCTATTGCTGATGCAATGAATATGGCTTCAAATTCAAACTCTGATTGTTCAGAGTTGTTTTTTTCGGGTTATAATGAACCAGGAAGTGGTTCTAAATTTGTTGTGGTGTATAACCCAACAGGGAACTCAATCAGCCTTTCGGGTTATAAAATCACCAAATTTGTAAATGGTGATGACTTTAATGAAGGAGTTGATTATGCACTCTCTGGAACGATAGCCTCTTATGGAGTTCACCAAGTAGGAAACGGAAGTTCTGGTACCAATATTGGTGGTGGAGCATCTTGGAATGGTGATGATGCTATTGCTTTGTATAATGGGACAACCATGATTGACTTAATAGGAGAAGTAGGGTATGACCCAGGAAGTTCTTGGTCTTCAGGGGGAGTATCAACGGCTAATAAAACACTAAGACGAAAAAGTACGGTCAAAAAAGGTGTTACTACCAATCCAACAACATTTAATCCATCTCTTGAATGGGAAGTCGTGAGTCTTTCGGATGTAGATCAACATACCTCAGACTGTGAATCATCTTTGCCAGCATGTGCTACAGATACGACATTTACTTTTTCTGATTGTGATAGTACTCAGTTTAACGGAGTGTATTATACAGCGAATACAACTATTACTGATACTTTAACAAACGCTGCGGGTTGTGATAGTTTGATTTATAATCAAATCATTGTTCACCCGAGTTATGCTGTCTCGGAATCTGAAAACGGAGTAGATTCTTTAATATTTAATGGAACTACTTATTATGCAGATACGACTGTTGTAGATACTCTGGCTTCCATTTTTGGTTGTGATAGTGTTATTTCTACGAGTATTGAAGTTTATATATCACCAAATCCTTGTACAGAACTGTTTATTACAGAATATCTAGAAGGTTATTCAAGTAACCGTGCTATTGAAATATATAATCCAACTGCTTCAGCAATTTCTTTAGCAAATTATTCATTAAGAAAATATGATGGTAGTAATACCACACCCAATAGTACAATTTATTCGTCTTGGTCAACCGCTTCAATTCCTGCTTATGGAACTTATACGGTTGCACATAATTCAGCATTTAACACTACAAAAAACTTAGCCGACGCAACAACAACTAATTCAGTTCTTTCATTCTCAGGAAATGATGCTATTGGTTTGTTCAAAGGAAATGCATTAGTGGATATCGTAGGTTCAGTGGGAACTACAACGAATTTTGCTCAAAATAAAACGTTGGTTAGAAAAAATAATGTACAGCTAGGTAAGCTAACTTATGATGCTAGTGATTGGTATTCTCTTTCAGTAAACAATATCGATAGTTTAGGAATGCATAACTCAGTTTGTGAGCCACCAAGCTGTGATGTGGATACAACCCTAACTTTCTCAGATTGTGATTCTACGCAATTTAACGGTGTGTATTACCTTACGAATACTACCATTTTGGATACTTTCCCACTTGGGGGAGGTTGCGATAGTATCGTAATTAATGAAATTATTGTTCACCCAAGTTATACAATTACGGATTCAAAAAGTGGAAGTGATTCGGTAATCGTACACGGAACAACCTATTTTACAGATACCACAGCAGTAGATACACTATCGAGTTTCTTGGGATGTGATTCTGTGGTGACAACAAGTGTTACCGTTATTTTACCTGCTCCAGATTGTTCAGAAATCTTTATCTCTGAATATGCAGAAAAAGGAAATACGAAAGCCATTGAGCTTTATAATCCAACTTCTTCTGCGATTGATTTGAATGATTATGTATTAAAAAAGCATAATTCTGGTTCGCAATCGAATACCAATTCTTTAAATCTTAAGGGAACCATTAACGCTCATGATGTTTATCTGATTAGTTATAACCAAGCTCCTTCGGCTGTACAAGCTGTTTCTGACACCGTTACATCAAGCTCAGCGATGACCTTTAATGGAAATGATCCTGTCGGAATCTATAAAAATAATATCCTTGTAGATATTGTTGGAGAAATTGGAAATTCATCTGATCATATCGAGGATGTAACTTTGCAGCGTAAATCAGCTATAAAAATTGGTTCGCTAACTTATTCTGTGGGAGATTGGAATAGTTTAGGAGCGAATTTTACCGATTCTTTAGGAAATCATACTTCAGAGTGTGCCACTGCAGTTAGCCCTTGTGCTACAGTAGATACAACACTAACAGTTGTTTCTTGTGAGTCGTATATATATGGTTCTACTACTTTTATGAATGATACCATATATGTTGATTCATTACTTTCTATAGCAGGTTGTGATTCTGTGGTAACTTTAAATTTAACAATAAACACCGGATCATCAGATACGATGAATGTTTCTACTTGTGATGCTACTTATAGCTTCGGTGGAATGAATATCACTACGGCAGGAATGTACGCTGATACAAATTCAAATGTAAACGGATGTGATTCAATAGAAGTTCTAAACATTGTGTTTAACACCGGATCATCAGATACGATGAATATATCTACTTGTGATGCTTCTTATAGTTTCGGTGGAATGAATATCACTACGGCAGGAATGTATGCTGATACAAATTCAAATGTAAACGGATGTGATTCTATCGAAGTATTGAACATCGTGTTTAACACCGGATCATCAGATACAATGAATATTTCTACTTGTGATGCTTCTTATAGTTTTGGTGGAATGAATATTACGACTTCTGGAATGTACGCTGATACAAATTCAAATATAAACGGATG
>JAOAQX010000015.1 GCA_025210805.1 Flavobacteriales bacterium | reverse complement strand
TCATTAGACCTTAACATGTGATGTATTGAAACGATTTGCTTACGCGGTCAAACTGTTCTCCGTATTCTTATTAGACCTTAACATGTGATGTATTGAAACGTTAGCTTGACAGCCTTATACTGACTACTTGTTATATTAGACCTTAACATGTGATGTATTGAAACAAACAAAACTGGATTTTATTTTTAGTGATACCATTAATTAGACCTTAACATGTGATGTATTGAAACGAATGTTGCATTGATTGAATCCCTCCTTTATTTAAAAATTAGACCTTAACATGTGATGTATTGAAACGACATTTAGTTTGCTTATTTTTTGTATTGGAAACTCATTAGACCTTAACATGCGATGTATTGAAACTGAACCTCTTGTGGAAGTTCTGAATCGTTTTCAGACATTAGACCTTAACATGTGATGTATTGAAACGCAAATGCTTGAATTGGTAATACGGTTATTACCATATTAGACCTTAACATACGATGTAACAAAAAACCGACTACCCATAAGTAGTCGGTTTTTCATATTAAATATCATACCAAAACTGCTTCACAGCCTTAATCTCACGAATCAGCTGAGAATAAGAAAATACAAGTTCTAAAAATTCAGTACTATCATCCATCATATCTGGAGTCAATCCAGATTCAACAAGTCTATTCTTTATAATCCTTAAAACACTCAAATCAAAAGAATCAAATAGCAGTTTATCCTTAATTTCAAAATCCTTCTTTAAAAGCCCATAGAAGTATTTTTGACCTTTGCCCGTAACTAATGTTTTCAACTGCACAGTAGAACCATTAGAAGTGAGAATAGTCATTTCTTCAAGTACTAACAAATCCAAATCAATAGACTTTTGAGTAGGAGTATTCTTTCTAGCTCCATTCTTTATTAGATAGCCATTTGATCTAAGCCATCTAAATAATCTGTTTTGACCAATTTTCACATTTGTATTTTTGAGAATCTTCGCATAATTTCCGATAAGAATACCATCTCTAGAACTAGCTATAGCTCTACCAAAACTAGCAAATGATTCTGTCTTATGAAAATGTTCTTCCAATCTTTTATTTTTTAATCGTTCTTCCTTTAATTCTTGAAAAACTTTTATAGCATAATCTGGATTCTCGAGAAACTGATCCGTAGCATAGAATCCATATTTTCTGATAGATGGTAACACTTCATTTCGTAACCATTTTCTAAATTTTACGCCTATAGGTTTATCAGTATATTGCAAGAAACCATATAGCCCATCTTCATAGAATATAATAAGTTGTGGAACATATTTGAGAGAGGTTACTACCTCAGAAGTAGTAACCTTATTTACTAACTCTTTGAAGTTTTTTAGTTCCAATCCTCTAAGTACATCATATTCTATATTAATTTCAAATTCCTCAGCTTGGATACACTGCTGAATAGTTTTAGATGAATCAGCATAATCAAAAACAGATAAAATTTCATTTGCAATCCAGCAAGGTTTGCCATTCCACATAAAAGTATGGATATTAGTTCCAGCAAATTCATTAATAATCATTTCATTCATTATAGAATCCTCCTTCTTGAAGAACACCTAAAAGATATGCTATAATAAATGAGCAATACCTTTCGGTGTTGTTGTTTTTTAGGGAATTCGCAAACTTTGGTCGGGGAGCGAGTTCCCTTTCATTTGTCCTTATTTTCTTTTCAAATTGTTACGGATTACTGAAATAGCTCTTTCGTTATAGAGATAATTACTCTTACCAGCTATGCGAATATCAGAATCTGTTAGTTCTCCAGATTCCAACAACTTTTTAGCCAATCGAATTAAATAAGAAGAGTTAATGTCTAATAAATTCGCAACTTCTTTAGTGATGTAAACTTTGTTAACGTCCAACTAAAACCCTCCTCTATAAGATTTTGCAAGTCAAGAATCTTTATTTGTTTTCTTCTTTATCTAGCCACTTATTGACTTCAGATTTCTTATATCGGAGACTTCTAGCTTTTCCATAATAGGGCATACCTTGCTTTCTCCAATTACTTGCAGTAGCTTTGCTAATTTTCAGCCATTCACAAAGCTCTTTAGTCGTTATCAGTTCTTCGTCCATAATCAACCCCCTTTAATGCAAACTGTTTAATAAGTTCAATAGGTACATCTATATTATAAGTTCAATAAGTTCAATAAGTTCAATTTGTCAATCGATTTATGTTATTTTTAAGAAATATTAGGTTCATATGTTTGAACTTATCACTCATCGGTTATTCTGCGAAACACAACTTTTCCTTGAAATTTGAACAAAAAGGGTGTATACTCATTTTAGACAAACGTTGAATTGGGTGTCATTAGACCTTAACATGTGATGTATTGAAACTAGTAAAAATCTTTTGAAAGTCTGTCAGCTACTTGCATTAGACCTTAACATGTGATGTATTGAAACAAGTTTAATTCTTCAGCAATTTTATTGAGCTGACACTATTAGACCTTAACATACGATGTCACACATCAACTACAACCAAAATAACCTAGAATTTAGATCCAATCTAAACTCTAGGTTATTTTTTTGCCCTCAAACATTCACCAATATCGGCTCTTTTTTAACGCCCCCAATTTTGATATAATATAAAGGATGTACTTTTATAAATGTACT
Organism: Flavobacteriales bacterium; assembly: GCA_025210805.1. Taxonomy (NCBI): domain Bacteria; kingdom Pseudomonadati; phylum Bacteroidota; class Flavobacteriia; order Flavobacteriales; species Flavobacteriales bacterium. The sequence continues at coordinate 357 of JAOAQX010000015.1, read as the reverse complement.
TAAGATCGAGGAGGAAGTAAAATGGAAAGAAAAGAAAAAACTATAGTATCGGTGAAAAAAGTGAGCAAGGACTGGATGGAACAACAACCATATATGAATAAATTAAGACAATTGAGCGATGAATTCTATGAGAAAAATGGGCGCAGAAAAAAACATCTCACAGTAACTTTTGGTTGCCAAATGAATGAAAATGATTCTGAAAAAATGATTGGTATGCTTAGCAATCTTGGATATGAAGAAACTGACAAGAAAGAAGAAGCTGATATTATCCTCTTCAATACTTGTTTAATCAGAGAAAATGCTGAGCTAAAGGTTTATGGAAATTTAGGAGCGCTTAAACCTCTTAAAAAGAAAAAT
>JAOAQX010000014.1 GCA_025210805.1 Flavobacteriales bacterium | reverse complement strand
TCTTATTAGACCTTAACATGAGATGTATTGAAACTCATACATAACCTGCATGAATTCGAAATCCGAGTTTATTAGACCTTAACATGAGATGTATTGAAACGTAACGTTGTCAGAACCTTTAATGTCTACCATACCCTATTAGACCTTAACATGAGATGTATTGAAACTAGTTTGTACCATAATCCTCATTGATCATTTCTACAATTAGACCATAACATACGATGTACCATGCAAAAGTATTTTGTCGCAAAATGTAGATATTGTGACGTAAAATAGCTACTACAAAAGAACTATTTCGACCAGATTAGGTCGTTTTTTATTTTATAAAGCAGTCAATAAATTAAAATTGAAGTGTTTTTTATTTAATTAGTAGGGTAAAAAATTTATGAGGTGATGTCAAATGGTCGAGTATTATAAATTAATAAACGATTTGGTTATTAAAGGTTCAAAGAAAAATTATTCCGATTCAAATTTTTTATCGATTGATGAATTTTTAGAAGAAGTTATATATGGAATAGAAGTTCCATCACAAAAGGTTTTTGAGATAAAACTTTTTAAAGTTGATGAAATTTGCAAGTTAAATAATATTAAAAGAGATGATTTGATTTTTAAGATGTTTTATGAATCACAATTAAAAGTCCCTAGAAAAATTTTATTTGAACTAGATAGTGGTGACAAACAATTAAGAGCAATAAGATCTAACAGAAACATAGAAGATTATTTTGAGCCAGGCGGTATGGAAAGAAGCTCAGATTTTTCAACAGAATTAAAAAATAGATATAAAAAAAGGATTGCCAATTTGTTTAAAGTAAAATACCTAAAAAACATATCACTATTACTTAACAACGATAATATTGTGTTAGGGTAATCTTAAGAAGTTACTGAATAAAAAATAACTAGAAAATAGTATTTGTTTATTATAGCGCACTTGATTTTCTATTTTAAAATATCAATTATTTTATTCGCGGTTGAATTACGACGTGTTATGTATAAAAGTTGAAATCAACATCTTAAAATGATAAAATGAAATGGTTAATTTAGAAGTAAAAACAGCTAAATTTAGCTGTTTTCTGTTTTTGAAACGTTGAATAGAGAGTAGAAAATTGTAATTATATATTTTTTGAGTGTAATAATAGGTATTTGAAACTCCAACCAGAAATATCCAGATGACAGTATTACTCAAATCACCATGATTTAGGAATTATTGGCAAATCACTGGAGCGAAACATAACATTTGCTTGAAATTTGAACGAAAAGGGTGTATACTCGTTTTAAACAAATGTTGAAACGAGTGTCATTAGACCACAACATGAGATGTATTGAAACATTGGTAAATCCAATGCAGCTGCTACCGCTGCACTAATTAGACCACAACATGAGATGTATTGAAACACTAGAAATAAAGGAAATTAAAGAAGACGGGACATTATTAGACCACAACATGAGATGTATTGAAACACCATGATTTGAGGAAGTTTGTAGTTTTCCTCGATGATTAGACCATAACATGAGATGTATTGAATCCACTATCTTTCCATTAAATATCTAATCTAAAAAATTCTTTTAGCGTCACTTGCATACCGAACGTAAGTTCGGTATAATTGTAATGTACTATAACTTGTAAGAGTGTTGTTTTGATTTAATTATTTATTAATATAAAATTATTAGTGAGTCAAAATTAAAAATGGGATACAATTAACGATTAAATCAATGAGCGAATGGAGAAATTGTATGATTTACGATATGAGATTAAATGATGTTGAATTTGAAAGATTAGAGATGGGTAAAAAGCTTATAGAAGTGAGAATTAAGGATGAAAAGAGAAGTAAATTGAAAATTGGCGATTACATTCTCTTTCATAAAAAGTCAAATCTTAATCGTGTTTTCAAGATTAAGATAAAAAAAATAACTGAATTTGATACATTTAGGAATTTATATAATTTTTATGATATTAAAAAATTTGGTCATGATGATTTAGATATTGAGGAAATTTTGAATAGAATATACCTGATTTATACACCCGAGCAAGAACACTATGGTGTTTTAGCTATAGAATTTTGTTAAATGTAAGGAGGCCTACTAATGAATGTAATTAAAAAAAAGAAATTTCAACAAATTAATTTGCAAGATGAGTTTTTTGATTCTTTGAGAGACGCTTATGTAGGATTTGATTCTTGGTTTGAAAAAAAAGCAAAAAACAATCAAGAAGCGTACATATTTGAAGAAAATGGAATTCAAGGATTTTTATATTTAAAAAATGAAGATGAAGTCGATACTAATATAAGTCCAATATTTTCAAAAAATGAACGTCTAAAAGTTGGAACATTTAAGATTAATGCACATGGAACTAAATTAGGTGAAAGATTTATGAAAATTATATTTGACAACATGATTAATAGAGGCTTATATGAAAGTTATGTAACCATTTTTTCAAAGCATAGTGGCTTAATAACTTTGCTCGAAAAATATGGTTTTGAATACTATGGTGTTAAAGTTAGTGGTAGTGGAGAAGAAGATGTTTATGTGAAAAGACTTGATGACATTAAAAACGATGTCCTTCTAGATTATCCTAAAATAGTAACCGAAGGTAAAAGGAAGGGAATGCTTTCTATTTGGCCTAAATATCATACCGATATGTTTCCTGATTCGCGATTGAATACTGAAACAAATCATCAAATTTGTGATATTCCAGCAACTAATAATATTGAAAAAGTTTACTTATCTGGTGCTCCTTTTGAAGGATATGGTAATGGCGACATTCTAGTTATTTATAGAACAAAAGATGTTAACAGAATAGCAGAATATAGTTCAACAGCGACATCTATTTGCGTTATAAAGGAAATTAAAGACATTAATGAATTTCATAATTTTGATTCTTTTTATGATTATTGTAAAAAGGGAAGTGTTTTTACAATAGACGAATTTAGAAGATTCTGGAGAGAAAAGAAATATAATAGTATCATAAAGATGACTTATAATGTTGCATTTAACAAAAGAATTATACGACAGAAATTAATACATGATGTAGGGATAAGCCGAGGGCGTTGGGTTTTAGTGGATTTAAATGATGATGAATTTGAAAAAATTATAGAATTGGGTGAAGTAAATGAAAATATTATTATCGATTAAGCCTAAATATGTTACCGAAATATTTGAGGGACGCAAAAAATTTGAGTACAGGAAAAGTATTTTTAAAAGAAAAGATATTAGAAGTGTAGTAGTATACGCAACTAAACCAGTAGGTAAGGTTATCGGAGAGTTCGAAATTGGAAATGTGCTAGAGTATTCTCCGAATGTATTATGGGAAAAAACTAAGGATTTTTCTGGAATACCTAAAGATGAATATATGGCTTATTTTAATGACCGAGATAAAGGATTTGCTATAGTTATTAAAAGCTTTACTGTTTATGACAAGCCATTAAACTTGAACGAATTTGACGAAACAATTAAAGTAGCACCACAATCATTTAGATATATTTCATAGGAGAGTGATTTAATATGTGTCCTGATATAATTTTTATTGCAGGAATACATGGTGTTGGAAAAACAACCCTTTGTAATGAAATAGCTGATATAACAAATTATAAAACAGTTTCTGCAAGTGAGTTACTAAAAAGATTGAATGAAGTCGATTTAAAAAAAGATAAAACAGTAGTAGATGTAGAAAAAAATCAGGAAAAACTATTAATAGCTGTTGATAGGTTTTTGAATAAAGAAAATTTGGTTTTACTAGATGGTCACTTTTGCTTATTAAAGGACAGTTTGCATATTGAAAAAATAGACGTAGCAGTTTTTGAAAAGCTTAATATGAGGAAAATTTTTGTATTAAAAGATAATCCAAAATTAATTAGAAAAAGATTGCTAAGTAGAGATGAAAATAAATATTCCGTAGAATTCTTAGATGATTTTCAAAAAAAAGAAATTGAACATGCGAAAAACATAGCAGCTAGGTTAAATATTCCTATTGAAATTATTAACAAATCTGATGAGCATAATTTCATCAAAAATTTTAGCATATAAAAAAGTAGCATATAGAAACAACTCAATTTGAGTTGTTTTTTATATAGCCAAATAAAATTCCAACCAGAAATATCCAGATGGCAGTATTGCTTAAGTCACCATGATTTAGAAATTATTGGTAAATCACTGGAGCGAAACATAACTTTTGCTTGAAATTTGAACGAAAAGGGTGTATACTCGTTTTAGACAAACGTTGAAACGAGTGTCATTAGACCATAACATGAGATGTATTGAAACCCTTTTTTCTTTCCGTCAGCTTTTTTAATCTGTTCAATTAGACCATAACATGTGATGTATTGAAACGTTTTTATTTCATCGGTAGTCCATTTTCTTTCTCCTATTAGACCTTAACATGGGATGTATTGAAACAAATGCGACGTAATCGCTTTTTCTTGTTTGTTCGTTGTTAGACCATAACATATGATGTATTGAAACATACACTATGTGTTACGTTCGCAGCTTTTTGTTTTTGTTAGACCTTAACATGCGATGTATTGAAACACCCACTCTGTTTCTACATTCTGCGAAACGTAGAATATTAGACCTTAACATACGATGTATTGAAACATTTCATTAATCATTATCTCGGAAGTTTTTTGAATGATTAGACCTTAACATGAGATGTATTGAAACTTTTTTACCGTTCTAATTATACTTTGCTGCGACATCATTAGACCTTAACATGAGATGTATTGAAACAAACCTTTGCTAGCGTGGATTGTCATCACATTTACATTAGACCTTAACATGAGATGTATTGAAACCCCATTTGGGCAAATCCATTTGACCGTTTGGGCAAAGTTAGACCATAACATATGATGTATTGAAACTGTTTAATACCTCCAGCGTCAAACTTTTCTTGCAAGGTTAGACCATAACATATGATGTATTGAAACGTAGTAAACATATAAGTGTCTATCCAGTTTATATTATTAGACCTTAACATATGATGTATTGAAACCTGAAGTTCATGTATCTTTTTCTGCTCTCTATAGCTGTTAGACCTTAACATATGATGTATTGAAACTGTCCAGCGTTCTTGTAATAGTTTTGACAGTAATGGATTAGACCATAACATGAGATGTATTGAAACTCTAGCAATATGCCATTTGTAACAAGACAAATATATTAGACCATAACATGAGATGTAATAAACCAAACGAGAAGTAGCAGGGAAGAGATAAAAACAAAACCTAGAGATACTAGATCAATTCTAGACTCTAGGTTTTTATTTTGCTTTTCACTCTAACCAGAAATATCCAGATGAGAGCATTACTCAAATCATCACGATTTAGGAATTATTGGCGAATCACTGGAGCGAAACATAACTTTTGCTTGAAATTTGAACGAAAAGGGTGTATACTCGTTTTAGACAAACGTTGAAACGAGTGTCATTAGACCATAACATGAGATGTATTGAAACC
>JAOAQX010000013.1 GCA_025210805.1 Flavobacteriales bacterium | reverse complement strand
GATAATGGGATTAAACAGTTCTTTATTATTCGTTTAATTCTACAAAACATCTATGCCCAAAACCCCAATATCCTACTACGGAGGAAAACAAAATATGCTGAAAGAGATTCTACCAAGAATCCCTGATCATAAAATATACACTGAAAGCTTCTTTGGAGGTGGAGCCGTATTCTTTGCCAAAAACCCTGTAAAAAGTGAAGTGATTAACGATACCAATAATATGGTGGTTAATTTCTATGAAGTCCTAAAAACAGATTTTAAAGGACTTGTGTCTAAAATTGAATCGACTTTGTTTTCAAGAGCGTCTTATATCGTAGCTCATACAATTTATAAAATGCCTCATTTATTTGATAAACTCCAGCAGGCATGGGCATTCTATATTGCTACCAATATGGGGTTCTCCTGTAAAATTGGATCTTGGGGTTATGATAAATACGGAAAACGACTCAAAACTTTTCTCAACAAAAAAATGAATTTCTCTTTTGATGCAGCCATTCGTTTAAAACATGCTCAGATTGAAAGCAAAGATGCTATTTCGGTCATTGAAAGTAGAGATACCATCGATACTTTTCATTATGTAGACCCACCCTATATTGATTCCAACCAAGGGCATTATGGGGGTTACACAGAATCAGATTATCAAAACCTTTTAAAATGCCTTTCTAAAGTAAAAGGAAAATTTCTTTTGTCCTCTTATCCAAGTGATATTCTTGATGAATTTATCCAAAAGAATAGATGGCAAACCATCTCATTTGAAAAACCTTTATCGGCTCAAAAATCAAATGGACAATCCCGAAGTCGAAAAGTGGAAGTATTAACCGCTAATTATCCCATCGATTGATCTACATAATTTTTATTAACTCAAAAAACTACATAGCATGAAACCTATAGAAATAAACGTTTCCTATTATCCAAAATTACAGGAAAGGGAAAACCCAAAAGTGACCTCCTCCCAAGAAGCATTTAGGTATATCCTAAAGATTTGGAATATGGACACCTTACATCTTAAAGAAGAAATAAAAGTCATTTATCTAAATCGCAGTAATCGAATTCTTGGATTTCATAATCTATCTGTGGGAGGAATAAATTCTTGCACAGTGGATTGTAAACTGATTTTTGGAATTGGACTTCGCTGTGCAGCCTCGGGATTTATCTTGGTGCATAACCATCCATCAGGAACCAAAGAACCATCCAAAGAAGATATTATTCTGACTAAAAAACTTCAAGACCTTGGTAAAAAACTAGACTTACATCTTATAGACCACCTGATTATTTCCAGCAAAGAAGAATATGTTTCGATGATGGAAAAGAATTATTTGTAAGGGTGGTTAAAAAGTAGTCATCCATTTTTGTTCAACAATTTAAAACCTAAACCATCATGAAAAACACCAACATGATCGATAGCTTAATAGAAGCTATTCAAACTGACAAAAAACTTTTAGCGGAGATAGAACATAAAATCTCAAAAGCCAAAGAAGAGAAGCGAGCCATTGTAGAAAGACTTCGAGTATCTAAAAATGATACTTTGGTATTGCTAAAATATCTTGATGATAAACAAAAAGAAAAGATTGATAACCTAAATCTTGATTTAGATACATCTTCTTCAAGAAGCCCAATTAATAAAGTAGCTCAAAAGGCGTTTGATATCATCCAAAAAGCAAAAGACCATAAACTAAGTAACGGAGCTTGGTATGAGACTTATGTACAATCTCTTTCTAAAGATGAAGAGGTTGTTTCCTATACCACCTTTAATATCAAATGTCGCTCATTGTTTAATACGCAAAAACTGATTCGGGAAAAATCTGAAAACTCCAAAAGCTCCAAGGAAGACATCATTTCTTTAAACGGACGACCTGTAATGGGGAAAAATCCAATAAAAAAGTGAATAAACAAAAACACCAAATCCTAGTGGATTTTGGTGTTTTTATTAGGAAGAAGAAGCCATCATAATCTCATCAATATATTCCGATACAGAAGCTCGAGCCTCTGCCAGAGACTTGCACAGAATTGGAGATGAGGTCTCCAAACCACCCAAATCCCCTTGTAAAATAAGGGGATTTTCTGGTTCGAGCCACCCTTTTTTAGCCTTTATTCTATCGACGCAAGAAAAGAAGGTCGATAAGTGTTTGGGCTTTATAATACAAAGCTTTTTGTCGATTAGTCTCTGGTTCGAGCCAAATTGAATAAGTATGTCTTTTACCTCATTTATTTTCCCAGTTTGGATGATTTTTTGTGCTTTTTCACCCAGTTTTAAAATGGAATCTAAGGTGTTATTAACCAGTTTTTGTCTGTGAGAATACAGAGAGATTTCCGTATCTAAATCATCTATTTTTCTTTGAATTTCTCCATTTTTCTTTTGGTAGATTTCGGTGGTAATATCCCCATCGGCTCGCATATTAAGCAGTCCATCTTGCCTAGAAACCAAATCAGCTTTATGCTTTTTTAAAAGACTGATATGTTCTTCTTTTTCTTGAACTCTTTGATCACCCGATTCATTAATAAGCTTTGAAAGAAATTTTCCAATAGAGTTCGGAATTTGAATACTTCCTAAAAACTCCATAAACTGTTTTTGTAAGTCTTCTTGGGTAATATACTTTTGAGAACAAGGTCCTTTTTTCTTTACACATCGGTAATAGGTTCTATCCATCCGATTAGGATTTTTCATATCCGATATTTTGGTAAAACATTTTGAACAATCATCCCGATGACGAGCCGAGAATTTATATCGACAGTTGGTACAACGAACT
>JAOAQX010000012.1 GCA_025210805.1 Flavobacteriales bacterium | reverse complement strand
TTGTTTCCTACATTCGAACAATCAAAAGATGTTTTATTCAACATTTGTGAAGCAATTCCACAAGCGTCCATATTTTGAAGTCCAAAGTTAGAAGTATCAACTGTTCCCATTCCAGAAGCATTCAATTGTACTGTTGTACTTATGCTTGTTGATGAAATTGTTGGAGCCGTTACATCTTTTGTTACAATAACTACATCGTTTGATAAAGCAGTATTTCCACTAAGATCTGTGATGTTAAGCTTAACAGTTTTTGGAGTAGAAACATCAGAACAATCAACCATTCCGTTGAATGTACCATCGTATCCAAATACCAAGCTATCTACTTGTGAACAATTATCTGAAGTAGTTACTACTAAATCTTCAGCATCGACATTCGCTATACCATTACTTCCAAGATCTACAAAGAAAGTATCTTTTGCAATCAGTACAGGAGCAATCGTATCTTTAACTTCAACCATTTTAGTAGTAGTAGTTACATTACCACCTTGATCTGTAGCTGTAATTGTAATAGTTTGCATTCCAAGTGACGAACAAGTAAGGTCTGTTACATCAATATCCAAAGTAGCTGAAGAAGATGATCCTCCACAGTTATCAACAACTGAATCTACTACATTAGAAGAATTGATTACAACATGTCCTGTTTGATCTAGGAATACTTCTACAGTTCCTGGTGTTACGTGAACAACTGGTCCAAATGTATCCATAACAGTAACTATTGCATTAGCAGAGTTTGTATTTCCGCTATGATCTACAACTGTAAGCGATACTGGATTTGTTCCAATATTAGCACAGTTCAAGCTATCTTTACTAATAAACATTGTGTCTATACCACAAATGTCCATTGAGTTATTGTTCACTTGAGCCGCTGTAATTGCTACATTACCCATTGCATCTAGATATACGGTAATATTTTGAGCAATAGCAGTTGGTACTGTTTTATCTAAAACAGTTACTGTAATTTGTGCAGTATCTGTTTGTCCATTTCCATCATTTACAATAAAGTCAACCATTTGAGCAGTTCCAACATGAGAACAATCAAAATTAGTTTGGCTTAAATCAAATGTTAAGTTATCCATACAGTTATCAAATGATGCACTATCCACTTGTGAAGGATCAATAGAAACCGTTCCATTATCATTCAATACAGCGATGATGTTTTTACCAATAGCTGTTGGTTTGATCGTATCATCTACTGTCAAGAAGAACTCTGCTGTTCCTTCATTTCCAGATTTATCTCTGGCGATTAAGGTCACAATGTTTAATCCTTCTTTAGAACAATCGAAAATAGAATCAACTGCGAATAAATCGAAATCACAATTATCTGAAGAACCGTTATTAACCTGACTCCATAAGAAAGCCGAATCTAATTTCAAAATTCCATTTGTATCAAGGTATGCCGTAGCATTCTTAGCCATAGCAACTGGTGCAATGGTATCGATTACCTTAACATTTACCACACAAGTACTTGTGTTTCCAAAATCATCTGCAACAGTAAGAGTTACATTTAGGCTATCTAAGTCTGAACAGAAAAGTGTGTCTTCGCTAACCGTAAATGTTAAGTTGGCTGGACAGTTATCTGTGATTGATCTGAATAGGAATGAAGAATCAATAAGAGCAAATCCATTAGCATTCAAATGAACGAAAGTATCTGTAACACATTCAACAACTGGCGCTAATGTATCTCTTACCATAATGAATGCTGTAGCTGAATCTGCATTTCCGCTTAGGTCAGTTACTTTTGTCTGAACTGGAATCAAGCTATCATTTGTAGCATTCAATGCATCACAAGCAAAACTATCGATAGAAAGTTCGAACGATGCAATTGTACAGTTATCCATTGAGGCACTATCCATCGTATTGCTGTCCAATAATACAAATCCATCTGCATTAAGATAAACTGTGTCGATAAAACTTAACATAACTTCTGGTGCTACTGTATCGAGAACAGTTACCATTGTTGAGTCAATTGCTGAGTTACCGTTTGTATCCATTACTGTAGTAAACACCTTAATAGTAGAATCAGCGCTTGCACAGAAGAAAGAATCTACACTTAGTGAGAATGAACCTACTGCACAATTATCTGTTGAACCATTATCGAAAGCATTACTATCAACTCCAGCAGCTCCATTTGCATCAAGGAAAACTGTATCCACTGCAAGTACCATAGGATTAGGAGCAAAAGTATCGAGTACTAGAACTTTAAATCCATGTTTACTCGTATTTCCAGAATTATCTCTAAAGAAAATTGAATCTTGTACTAAAGAACCTATATCTGAACAGTCGAAGCTGAGGTTTTTAATAGTGATTCCTTGATCTATAGCTGGTGCTGGTGGAGGAAGAGCTGGGAAATTTGGAGTGATCATACAGTTGTCATATCTATTTCCATTTGACCAGCTTACTGAGTTAGCTGTATCAATAATATCATAGATATAATCTGGATAAGCCATTGAATCCATTGGTGATATAAGAACTGCAGTTGGATAAGTAAAGTTTCCTGTATTATCCAAGTAAACAGTATCTACTGCAAGCACTTCCATAACTGGTGCTAGCGTATCTTTTACAACAATTCTAATAGAATCTGTAGTGATATTACTATTCGTATCTGTTAACGTTACAATTACTGTATGGGTATCAGGAACTGAACCTGGACCTGTCATACCTGTATGAGAACATGTAAACGTATCCATGTCAAGCGTTAAACTTACCAGACTACAATTATCAAAAGAAGCTGAATCCACTTGAGCACTATCTAAAACAAAAACCCCAAAGGAATCAAGAGATGCAATAATAAGTGGTCTAAGCACTGCAACTGGAGCAAGTGTATCCTTAATATGGATATTCAACGTTACTGAATCAACATTTCCAGAAGCATCTGTAGCATAGAACTGAGTACTTTGATCACCCACTTCCATACAGTCATATACTGAATCAGCAAGGGTAAATGTTAGCGTACCACAAGTATCATTGTCTCCAGAATTGTTATTAAACGAATCCGCTACAATAGTTACTGATCCCATTGAATCTAAGTAGAAAGTATCTACTCCTGCTGTGATTATCGCATCCGGTGGTACCGTATCTAATACAATAATAGTCGTAACGTCAAATGCATAGTTACCCCATACTGTATCTGTTCCTACAACGACAAATTGAGATTTATCAAATCCATCGGATACCCAAAGTGTATCTTTATACTCTCCTGGGCATGTAAATAATGTATCTGAAATAATTCTTGTAAATCCTGCGGATGTACAGTTATCTATAGATCCATCATCCATCGTAGCTACATCAATATATGCTGTAGTATCTGCTGCAAGATAAAGTCTAATTGTATCCTTAGCAATTGCTTGAGGAGGAATTGTATCTAATACTCTTAAAACTACACCACATGTTGTATCATTTCCTGCGATATCCATCAAAGTAATAGTAGCAGTTGGAGTTTTACCAACTGAATCACAGTTCATTGAAGCAATATTAGAAGTTGCTGTGTGAATTCCCCATCCTGAATCGGCAGCATTACCTGCTAATAAACCTGGGTTCAAGAATTCATCAAAACTTTTCTTAATCATTGAATCAATCTTTACCTGATCAATTGGCTCCGTTCCTGAATTACCAATATAGATATCGAATGTATCCATACAAACTGGTATTGGAGGTTTGATATCCACATAGCTTACGATCATTACCAATTCTTCATCTGGACCATTTGCTGATGCAGAAGGAATTGGATTTGTCCCTAGCATATCTGTACCAAAAGCTCCACCCCATGCTTTTACACGAGAATGTGGTCTAATGGCAAATTCAGCTTGTGGAGAACATCCTGATAAGATTGGATCAGTGATGTCTATCGCTAATGTAGAACGTAAAGCAACATCAACTCCAAGACATCCAGCACTTGGGGTACCAAGTGGTGAACAATTTCGGTCAAAATGCCAAAGTTTCCCACCGATTAACACATTATTATCAGCTGCCGTGGTAGCGGTATCTGTAATCTGTGTAACGATTTGTTGGACATCCGACGCAGTTGACGCCATAAATGAAACTGAGTCTGTAGCGGTTACCGCCTTAAACTCAACTTTTACGAAACCATAGACACCCGCATCTTGTAATGTGCGAAGTGAGTCTATTGTTTTCGTCCAGCTGTCGTACTGTGGTGTAGTACCACAATACTCTTGACCTCTTTCAAAACTCTGACGATAAACTACTTGTAGTGTATCCTGAGCTAAGAGATCATTTGAAATCATGGAAGAAAACACTAGAATCACTAGTATTTTCAACCGCCTAATCAAATAAGCATTTCTCATAAAAACAGTTAATTAATAGATTTAAAACCCTTTAAGAACAAGGCATAGTTTACCCTGTTCAGTTAGCAAAAGTAATATTAAGTTTCGTAAAGAAAAAATTTTAGAAAGAAAATTCACTATAAATTTATAAATCAAAAATCACTTCATCTCCTTATTCCAAAGGCTCTATATACAATTGTTTTAATTTTATTATAATAAAATTCCGTTATGACAGCACAAGAACATAACAGTCTTATTATTTATGTTAAATAGAAAACTCGCATTTCGTCCATTTTTTTAGGACAGGCAAAATACGTTAGTTATTTTTTGAATAATGTATTCAAATCATGATATAAAAAAAGAGTTTTAGAAAACTCTAAAACTCTTTTTTTTTGTTGAATACTGAAATTTAGATTTTTATAAATCTATCTCTACATTTAATTTCTTTGCAACTTTTGTTCTAATCAATCTCAATAATTTATCATCCTTTTGAGTTTCAAGTGCCTCACTCAAAAACGCATATGTAAGTATGGCTTTCGCTTCTTTTTCAGGAATTCCTCTTTGCTTCATATAGAATAAACCTTTTTCATCTAATTCACCCACCGTACATCCATGCGAACATTTTACATCATCAGCAAAGATTTCTAATTGTGGTTTTGTGTCAAGACTGGCATTTCTATCTAAAATAATCGAGTTATTCTGCTGAAAAGCATTGGTTTTCTGTGCATCTTTCTCCACAAAGATTTTCCCGTTGAATACTCCTTTTGATTTTTCATCATAAACCGATTTATATAATTGGTTTGAGTATCCATTGGCTTTTCCGTGATAAACCAATGTGTTATGGTCAACTTTTGACATTCCTTTTAAGAGTGTGATGGCTTTTAATTCGCTCTCCAAATATTCTCCTTGATGATAAAAGTATAGGTTATTTCTAACTATCGATCCATCCAAAGAAATGGTTAGATACTTGGCATTAGATTTTTCTTCTTGAGCGATATGGGTATGTTCTACAATAGAGACTTCTGATTGATCTTGAATTTTCACCCATTCTAGGTGTGCTTCTTTTTCTACCTTTACCTCAGATAAGCTATGATGTAAATATCTTTTACCTGCTATATTAAAGTAACGTTCGGTAATCTTCAATTCGGCTCGATTACCCAATTTAGTAATAAATCTTAGAGAAGAAGCTCCTTCCTCATGGGTAAAATAGTGATGGATTTCTACTCTGTTTTCTATAATTTCTTTATCAGAAAGTTCTATTAGGTATAATTGTTCGTTTTGTGAACGATGGTAATTAACTACTCCATCATTTTTGGGAGCAATAAAGTCTATATCTCCTAAATCATTTTCACTTGTCCAAGGGCTGATATTACTAAAAGTATCCGATAAATCTACTCGGTAAATTCCGTCTATAAATACGAGCCTTACAGCTTTCTCACAAATGGTATCCTCAAGAGAAATATCCGTCAATGAAGCCGTGTTTCTATCCCATTTTTGCTCAAAAATTTTTGCAATATCTGTATAGCGATAATTCTCATCTTTCCTTGTGGGAAATCCTGTTTTATCAAACTCTTTTTTCCATGCTTTTCGGTAGTCAGACCAATGGTCGTTTGCCGATGTATTTTCTTTTGTTGAAAATGTATCCATCTTAATTCCCATTATTTGATCCAGTCGTATCCTTTTTCTTCTAATTCAAGAGCCAATTCCTTTCCTCCTGATTTCACTATCTTACCATCTGCCAAGACATGTACAAAATCTGGCACGATATAATCCAATAGTCTTTGGTAATGGGTAATTAATAAAACGGCATTATTTTCGTTTTTCATTTTATTCACACCATTTGCCACAATCCTAAGTGCATCAATGTCTAGTCCTGAATCTGTCTCATCAAGTATCGATAATTTAGGTTTGAGCATTGCCATTTGGAAAATCTCATTTCTCTTTTTTTCACCACCCGAGAATCCTTCATTCATAGAACGAGACAAGAACTTTGGATCCATTTCCAAAAGTTTTTGATTTTCTCTCATTTCTTTAAGCAATTCCTTTGCCGACATTGGCTCTAAGCCTTGCCCTTTTCTTGTTTCATTTATCGATGTTTTGATAAAATTTGAAACACTTACTCCTGGTATTTCAACAGGGTATTGAAAAGACATAAACACTCCGGCATGGGCTCTTTCTGTAGGATCAAGTTCCAAAAGGTCTTCTTCATCAAAATTGATCGTTCCTTCTGTTACTTCATACTCTTCTCTTCCTGCGATAACGGATGAAAGCGTGGATTTCCCAGCTCCGTTGGGTCCCATTATGGCATGAACTTCACCTGGTTTTATTTCGAGATTAATTCCTTTTAGGATTTCAGTCTCTTCTATCTTGGCGTGTAAATTATTAATGACTAACATGGTTCTTTCTTTTCTGTGTTTTTGATGATTGTATTATCATCGATAATTATCCTACTGATCCTTCTAATGAAATGCTCAGTAATTTTCTTGCCTCTACGGCAAATTCCATTGGTAACTGATCTAGGACTTCTTTACAATATCCGTTGACAATAAGTCCAATTGCTTCATCCTCTCCAATTCCTCTTTGGTTACAATAAAACACTTGCTCCTCTCCAATTTTTGAAGTTGTGGCTTCGTGTTCTATCATGGCTGTTTTATTATCTACTTCTATGTATGGAAAAGTGTGTGAACCACATTTATCTCCCATCAAAAGTGAATCACATTCTGAAAAATTTCTGGCATTTTCCGCTGATTTAGCTATTTTAACTAATCCTCGGTAACTGGCATTTGAATGTCCTGCCGAAATTCCTTTAGAAATAATTGTTGATTTGGTGTTTTTCCCTACGTGAATCATCTTGGTACCCGTGTCGGCTTGTTGATGATTATTGGTTACCGCAACAGAGAAAAACTCTCCTATGGCATTATCACCTCTTAGAATACACGATGGATATTTCCATGTAACAGCAGAACCTGTTTCTACTTGTGTCCAAGATATCTTGGAGTTTTTATAACAAATTCCTCTTTTGGTTACAAAATTAAATACGCCTCCTTTTCCTTTTTCGTCACCAGGATACCAGTTTTGAACAGTAGAATATTTGATTTCAGCATCGTCCAAGGCAATTAATTCTACAACAGCTGCATGAAGTTGATTCTCGTCTCTTTGTGGTGCTGTACATCCTTCAAGATATGAAACATAAGCTCCTTCATCACAAACTAGAAGTGTTCTTTCAAACTGTCCTGTTCCTGCTTGGTTGATTCTAAAATAGGTGGATAGTTCCATTGGGCATCTCACCCCTTTTGGTATATAACAAAAAGATCCGTCTGTAAATACTGCCGAATTTAAGGCGGCATAATAGTTATCGGCTGGCGGAACTACGGTTCCTAAATACTTACGAACCAATTCTGGGTGTTCATGTATTGCTTCAGAAATAGAACAAAAAATAATCCCTAATTCTCCTAGTTTTTCCTTAAAAGAAGTTCCTACGGAAACAGAATCTACTACAATATCAACAGCCACTCCTGAAAGTCTTTTTTGTTCTTCTAGTGAGATTCCAAGTTTTTCAAAAGTTTCCAAAAGCTTTGGATCTACTTCATCCAAACTTTCTAGTTCTTTTTTCTGTTTTGGGGCAGAATAATAGGAAATATCTTGAAGATTCGGCTTTTCATACTCTACGTTTGCCCATTGTTTTTCTTCCATTTTTTGGAAGATTTTAAATGATTTCAATCTCCAATCCAGCAACCATTGTGGTTCATTTTTCTTTTCAGAAATCAAACGAATAACCTCTTCATTCAATCCTTTGGGAATCGTATCCGATTCTATATCTGTATAAAAACCATATTTGTATTCAGAAGTGGTTACCTCGTGAAGTAATTTGTCTTCTTCAGACATATTTTGGTTTTGCGTATTTTCTTCGTTCATGCTAATTTTTCTAAGGTGGTTTTCGGACTTTTTTTATCTAATTAAAGCGAAAAACTCTCACCACATCCACAAGTGCGGGATGCATTTGGGTTTTCGAAAACAAATCCTTTTCCATTCAATCCTCCTGAATAGTTTAATGAGGTACCTGCAAGATAGAGTACCGATTTTTTATCAACAACTATTTTGATACCTTCTACTTCTATCAAATGGTCATTCTCTTTTTTTTCTCTATCAAAATCAAGCTGATAAGATAATCCTGAGCAACCGCCTGTAGTGACACCTACACGAACAAAATGCTCTTGAAGATTCATATCATCCTCTTGCATCAAATTAATTAGCCTACTTTTAGCTTTTTCGGTTATGGTTATCATAGTTTCTTTTGGCTGGTGTTCAATCTGCAAATTTAACAAATAATGCTGTGAAATATGATATAAATCATAAAATAAATTTAGAGAATTTACAGTTGTCAAACATAGGTGATTT
Organism: Flavobacteriales bacterium; assembly: GCA_025210805.1. Lineage (NCBI taxonomy): Bacteria > Pseudomonadati > Bacteroidota > Flavobacteriia > Flavobacteriales > Flavobacteriales bacterium. Next base: position 54,094 of record JAOAQX010000012.1, on the reverse strand, counting down.
ATAGCGATAATGACTAGTGATTTATTCTTTTTTGTAAGTTGCACCTCATTATAAATCTCAAACCAAAATTGAGATTAAAATTTACACAATTAAAGTGATAAGATCTAAAGAGAAATTGGTTAAAGAAACGGTTTAAAAAAGTCGTTCTCGATACAATTTTTGACTCCATTACATTCCACCAAAAATCACTCGAATTGTCAAAAACAAACTTTCCAAACACTTTAAAAACAAAAAAGAGCCTCAAAATTGAGGCTCTTTTAGCGTACAAAAATATCTCAGTAATAAAACTACTGAATTACAAATCTCAATGCTTTTACCGAAAGACTGTTTCCTATAAAGAACACCCCTTTTGGTAGTCCTTCGGTGGTGATTTCTACTTCGTTGATTCCTTTTTCGTGAGCAAAATCTAAGGTTTTGTGCTCACGACCTAAGGCATCGGTGATTTGGAATGTTGTTATTCCTGTTTCTTTGGTTCTTAGCAATGCTTCAAAAGTTTCACCTGATTTTAAAACGGTGTTTCCTAAAGTCACAAGTTCATTATCAAACTCGGTGTATGCTACTTCCAACTGCTGTTGTGGTCCCATTAGTTTTGGAATATTTCCATTTCCTGCTTCCACGTTGAGTTTATAGTCTTCTACTTCTCCGTAATAGAAATTATAACAAGGTAGGGTATAGTTTGCCCAAGAGGCGATGACTCGCACACCATAACATCCAGGCAAAGTAGAAACTGGTATTTGAATATTACCCGTAACTCCGTTATAACTCTTTCCATAGAAAGCCAGTTCCCCTGCATCTCCGTATGTTCCGTCTTGGTTCCAATCGATATATACTTGGTAAGCCGTTAGGAAATAATTGGCATAATATCCACTTTCTTGGATTTCCAATGGTAAGCTTTGCCCTACCGAACCTGTAATATGCTTAGTAGCATCTTCTTTATAATTATGAAAACCTAGATAATCTTGGCTACTGGCATTGGAGCTAGACCCTAAATCCACTTGGCTGATATATTCATAGAAAGATGAGTATGAAGATGAATTACAAAATATTACAGAATCTGGGCAGGTAAAACTTGGTGTCGTTGCCGAACCGTTTCTCCATAGTTCTGCTACTGAACCGTCATTAGAATACCCAGTAATTAACACATCCTGGTCATTATCCCCATCGATATCGGCAAAAGAGACTGAACCTATATAAACACCTGTAAAAGGCGTGTCGTCTACTTTTGCGAATAAACCATTTCCATCATTGGTATAAAGCTCATTTACTTGTCCTCCATTGCCATAACCCGTTATCAAAACATCTTGATCATTATCACCATCGATATCGGCAAAAGAAACTGAGCTAAAATTAACACCCGTAAAAGTGGTGCTGTCTGATTTGGTGAATTCTCCAAAACCATTATTTTCATAAAGCTCACTTATTGGCCCTCCATTACTATAACCCGTTATCAGTACATCTTGGTCATTATCTCCATCAATATCGGCAAAAGAGACTGAACCACCACTAACATCCGTAAAAGGAGTGCTTTCAGACTTGGTAAATACCCCATTTCCATTATTGGTATAAAGCTCACTTATGAGCCCTGCTTGACTATACCCCGTTATCAGTACATCTGGGTCATCATCTCCATCGATATCGGCAAAAGAGACTGAACCCGAACTGACACCCGTAAAAGGTGTATTGTTTACTTTTGTAAATACTCCATTTCCATCATTGGTATAAAGCTCACTTATTCCTTGATTATTACTATTATATCCCGTAATCAACACATCTTGGTCATTATCACCATCAATATCGGTAAAAGAAACTGAACCAATATACACATCTGTAAAAGTGGTACTATCAGACTTGGTAAATACTCCATTTCCATCATTGGTATAAAACTCACTTATTCCTTGATTATTACTATTATATCCCGTAATCAACACATCTTGATCGTAATCACCATCGATATCCGCAAAAGAGACTGAACCCGAACTGACACCCGTAAAAGGTGTATTGTTTACTTTTGCAAATACTCCATTCCCATCATTGGTATAAAGCTCACTTATTCGTTCTCCATTACTAGAACCAGTTATCAAAACATCTTGATCATTATCTCCATCGATATCAGCAAAAGAGACTGAACTACCATTAACACCTGTAAAAGATTTATTGCTTACCTTGACAAATACCCCATTACCACCATTGGTATAAAGCTCACTTATTCGTCCTATAATACTCCAACCCGTTATCAAAATATCTTGATCATTATCACCATCGATATCGGCAAAAGAAACTGAGCTTTGTGTAACGACTGTAAAAGGCGTATTGCTTACTTTGGAAAATTCTCCACTACCATTGTTGCTATAAAGCTCGCTAATTCGCTCAGCATTACTATAATCCAGCCTACCCGTTATCAGCACATCTTGATCATTATCTCCATCGATATCCGCAAAGGAGATTGAACCATTAAAAACACCTGTAAAAGGCGTATTGTTAACCTTTGTAAATACACCATTACCATCATTGGTATAGAGCTCACTTATTACTCCTCCAGCACTAATACCCGCTATCAGAACATCTTGGTCGTTATCCCCATCAATATCTGCGAAGGAGACTGAACTATTACCCACACCTGCAAATGGTGTATTGTTTACCTTAGTAAATACTCCATTTCCATCATTGGTATAAAGCTCACTTATTCGTCCTACATTACTATAACCCGTTATCAGAACATCGGGATCATTATCACCATCGATATCTACAAATGAGACTGAACCAACATTCACACTTATAAAAGGTGTATTATTTACCTTAGTAAAAACTCCATTTCCATCATTGGTATAAAGCTCACTTATTCGTACATTGCTGTTATTAGAACCTGTTATCAGCACATCTTGGTCATTATCGCCATCGATATCCGTAAAAGACACTGAACTATGATAAACACCTGTAAAAGACGTATTGTTTACCTTAGTAAATACTCCACTTCCATCATTGGTATAAAGTTCACTTATTGGTTGATTATTACTATTATTACCCGTTATCAGAACATCTTGGTCATTATCGCCATCAATATCTGCAAAAGAGACGGAACTATGGCGAACACCCGTAAAAGGCGTATTACTTACCTTAGTAAATACTCCATTTCCATCATTGCTATAAAGCTCACTTATTTGTCCTATATTACTCCAACCTGTTATCAGAACATCTTGGTCATTATCGCCATCGATATCGGTAAAATTGGTTGTTCCATACCTCACATCCGTAAAATTCTCGAATGCTGTTTGTCCAGGTGGTAATACTCTTGTAAATTCTGGTGTTTGTGCTATGGAAAAACCACCGATAAATAAACCTACTAATAGGCTAATTGTTTTTCTTTTCATTTTGTTTAGAGTTTATTTTTTTGTACTTCGACAATAATATTACAAATCATTCGTTTTATTACAAAAAAATGTTACGAAAGGTCGAAATGATGTTACGAAATGTACGACCATAAAAAAAGAGCCTCAAAATTGAGGCTCTTTTAGCGTACAAAAATATCTCAGTAATGAAACTACTGAACTACAAATCTCAATGCTTTTACCGAAAGGCTGTTTCCTATAAAGAACACCCCTTTTGGTAGTCCTTCGGTAGTGATTTCTATTTCGTTGATTCCTTTTTCGTGGGCAAAATCTAGGGTTTTGTATACACGACCTAAGGCATCGGTGATTTGGAATGTTGTCGTTCCTGATTCCATCGTTCTTAAGAATACTTCAAATGATTCACCTACTTTCAAAAGAGTGCTTCCTCTGGCTACTATTTCATTATCGTAATTTGTGTACTGGATTGTAAGTGGTTCTTGTGGCTTCATTTTAGGGAGAACGCCATTGCTACTTCTTACATTCAATTTATAATCTTCTACTTCTCCAAAATAGAAAATACTACAAGGCGAAACATAGTTTGCCCACGAGTCTATTACTCTAACCGCATAGCATCCTGGCTGAGTCGTTGTTGGTATTTGAAAACTTCCGCTTACTGCCGTATTATTCTTGGCTTGAAACATAAGTTCTCCAGAGTCTCCAAAAGTTCCATCTTGGTTCCAATCAACATAAATTTGATAAGCAGTAAGGAAATTATTTGCAAATACACCTGATTCGTCTATAGACAAATTAAGGACTGCTCCAGGAGTACTTTCTATTTGTTTTTGCTCATCTTCTTTATAATCATGATAACCTTGCATATCTTGAGTGGTAACATTTGTCATAGTACCTAATTTGAATTCTGATAAATACTCGTAATAAGTGGACATACTGGTTCCATTACAATAACTCACATTTTCTGGACAAACGAAAGGAGGTGTTAATGTCAAATTAAGAGTTACGATACTGTCACAACCATTTGAAGAAGTAAGCGTGTCTTTAAACCCTGTAACAGATTCTGTAAAAAGCGTTCCATTCCATAAGAAATCATCCGCAACTTTATTCAAGGTTTCGGTATCGTATTTAATAGGTAAAATGGTAACTACGGTACTATCTGTATTTGGACAACTCCCTCCTGAGGTATAATACACTTTATGTGTTCCTGGACTTTGATTATTACCTAAATATCCTGAAGTCCCATTAATACCTGAAAGCGTAGGCGATGAAAAACTTCCTCCAGCAACACCCGAAACTACTGGTGTTCCTATCTCCTCACCTTGACAATATTCAGCATTAGTATAAGAAAAAGAAGCATTCTCTTTTGCTGGCTGATTCAGTATAATTGTATCTCTATAAGTCTTGCTTCCTTCATCAGAGGCCAAAACAGTATATTGTCCTGCTTTTAAATTCTCTCCACTTAGCAATGTGTCTATTCCTGAGATATATTTTAGGGTAACCGCACCTACTTGCCCACTCACATTGAGTGTATCTATAGATCCGTTAGAAGCCCCAAAACATGTAGGATTGTTATCCACCAATGTCATTTCAAGACATTTTTGCCCTCCATCTGCAATTTGCCAACCTCTTGCAATTAAAGAATCTCTTTCTTCGCTGGCATGACAAAAAGTTCCTTGAATATTATAAGGCACAGCACTAGGAAGAGAATCCCTTTGAGAATAAAGGTTTTTTAATAATTTATCATAATTATCTCCTGTAATGGCAGTATTGTTTATAAACCCATCTAAATTTATTATCTGGTTAGATGAATTGAAGTTCCAATTCTCCAAGCTCTGATTAAAAGATGTGGCATTATTTAGCAAATTTGCAACCGCAATAACTCCTGCTAAATCCCAATCATTAATATTCCCATTAAAAGAACTTGCCCCCCAAAACATTCCATCCATGTATTTAGCATTTGAAAGATCCCAACTGTTCAGTGATTGATTAAAATCTGTACAGTTTTCGAACATATAGATGAAAAACTGAGCATTCCTTACATCCCAAGAATCAAGTGGCTGATTAAAAGAGCTCGCTCCAGAAAACATAAAACCTAAACCATTAGCATTACTTACATCCCAGTTATTGAGTGGTTTATTAAAAGAATTTGCACCAGCAAATGCTTCATAGAAGTCAGTTACATTACTCACATCCCAATCATTTAATGGTTGATTAAAAGATGTGGCATACCTAAAAATTCCACTCATTTTGGTCACATTAGATACGTTCCAGTTATTCAGATCTTTATTAAAATTAGTTGCTCCTCCAAAAGTACCGTACATACTTGTAACACTATCTACTTTCCAATTGCCAATATCTTGATTAAATTTTGTAGCTCCTTGAAACAAGAAATCCATATTTTTCACTCTCGATACATCCCAAGAATCTAAGGGCTGATTAAAATCTGAAGCACTTCTAAAAATACCTGTCATACTGGTTATCTTTGAAGTATTCCAAGAGTTTAAGGGTTTATTAAATTTCTTGGCTCCTTCAAACATTTTCTCCATATTGGTTACATTGGAGACATCCCAAGAATTTAAGTCCTGATTATAGGCTTCTGTATAGGCAAAGAGCTTAGACATATTCTCTACATTGGATACATCCCAAGAAGATATATCTGAATTCATTTTACGTGCACTTTCAAACATCCCAGATAAGTCCTTTACCTTAGAAAGATCTGGAGCATCTGTTGCAAGAACTTGAAGATTACTACATCCATTAAAAGCACTTTTCATTGTTTCCCATTGGTTGCTTCCCCATTGATCTACACTTACCAATGCTTCTTTATCCTGCCAGGGTAGTGAATCGTTGTCAAACAAACTGAAAGCCCCTCTTACCTTAATCGTATAAACCCCGTTTGTATTAGGATATGTGTGGGTAACTGGTGACTTTATTCCAAATTCATCAAAAAGACCATCTCCATCCCAGTCAATATCATAGCCACTGGAGTCTGTATGAGCAATAAGAGGAAGCTTAATGTCATTATTATCCATCTCTGACTTACTTAAATCCCAAGTGGTTACAAAATAAACAGTTGTATCAGGACACTCTTGTCCATAGTCATTAATATTCCAATTGAGCTGAGAAATCAAGCTATCTTTTTCACCTGCTCCGTAACAATATTTTCCATGTACATTGATCTTTACCCCAGTAGGCAGTGAAGCCCTTTGCTCAAAAAGACCCATTAATAATTTGTCATAATAATCCTTCGATATTGAAGTATAAGTAACAAAATGTTCTAAATCATGACTATCATTTATGGCATCAAAACGCCAGGTTCCAATGTTCTGGTTAAAAGCATTGGCTGACAGAAACATAAACCACATATTTTCGACCTTGGATACATTCCATTTGTCCAAAGGCTGGTTAAAGGATGTGGCATCTCTAAACATTGTAGACATATTGGTAACGCTATCAACTCTCCAACTATTTAAAGGTTGATTAAAAACTGTGGCATTATAGAACATTCCATTCATGTTCTTTACTCTTGAGACATCCCAACCACCAATAGGTTGATTAAACCTTTTGGCATGTCCAAACATACTTTGAGTATTTTCAACTTTGGATAAATTCCAACTACTGATATCTTGATTAAAAGAATCTGTTTGATAAAAAACCCCTGTCATATCCGTTACATTTCCAACATTCCAATTATTCAAATCTTGATTGAATTTTTTGGCACTAGAAAACATATACTCTAAACTTGTTACGTTCTTTACATCAAAATGACTGATTGGTTGATTGAAATCTAATGCTCCCTGAAACATTCTTTTCATACTAGTAGCACTTTGCGTATTCCAACCCAATAGCGATTGGTTAAATTTACTAGCACTTCTAAACATCTCTCTAAAATCAGTTACCTCTGAAACATTCCAACTATTTATTGGCTGATTAAATTTTTTCGCATCACTAAACATAAATGCCATATTCTCCACTTTTGAAGTTTTAAAGTGGTTTATTGGTTTATTAAACGGGGTATTACAAAACATTAATGACATATTCTTAGCAGAGGCGGTGTTCCAATTTGATAAAGATTGATCAAACTTAGTACGGTAAAAGCATCCATCAAACCGCTCAACCTTAGAAACATCCCAATTGTTTACTGGTGAATTAAATCCCGAAGCTTCATAAAAAGCACTTTCTAAACTGGTCAATTCAGAAAAATCTGGTGTATCGGTAGCGGTAATTTTCAAATTATGACACTTAGCAAAAGAAAATCTGAAACTTTTCCACTTATTATTTCCCCATTGAGCAATCTCCACTAATTCATTACGATCAACCAGATTCCCAGAAAAGAGATATCCAAAATAACGGATTTTTCCTTTTACTGCAACAGTTATGGTATCCATTGAAATAAAACTATGATTTACACCACTATGAGTACTTACTGTTTGATCAAATACCCCATCGTTATCCCAATCTATCTCAATGGATTTGTTAGTTTCTGGGTAAAAAGGAAAATTTATCGTTTGGTTTTGGCTTGTAGGCACCCACTTGGTGATAAAATAATCTGACACATTTGAAACAGGTTGCTGAGCCCTTGTTGTTTGACTTGCAAGTAAGAGCAAACCAAGAAAAACAAATAGTTTTTTCATTTTATTTTTTTTTGCAATGAGTTTTTATCATGCAAAAAGAAAGAAAAAATATAGATAAAACGGTATTTTGGGTGAAAAATAGGGAATTTTCCCTATATCAAAAGTTTATTTCAAAACACCCCATTTATAAGCTTTAGAGATTAAATCTCCTATATTAGAAACTTGCATTTTTTTAAAGATATTTTGCTTGTGATTATCTATTGTTTTGTAGCTCCGCATCATTTTTATCGCCATCATTTTAGAGGATTTCCCGTCTGCTAGATATTCAATAATTTTAATTTCTGTTTTGGTAAGTTTTAACAGCTCTGGAATGACCTCCTGCTCTTCCTTAGCTTCTGCTAAATCTTTTTTCAGTATTGCCGAATACAACGTTTCTATAGGAGCATTTTTAGAAATCATGGCTTCTACTCCTATTTTTTTGAGTGTTTGTTCAACAATAGTATCCGTTAGACTAGAATAGGCAATGATTCTCAACTTTGGATACTTTTCAAGGGTATCTTTATAAAGGTCCAAAAAATTGACCTCTGGCAGCACTATATCCATCACTAAGACCTCTGGTTTGTATTTTTGGATATATGCATCTAACTTTTGTGGATTTGATAAAGTAAATACAATCTCAAAACGAGATTCAAAATAATGATTCAACCCATTTAACACTACCTGGTGATCATCCAAAAAACCAACTTTTAACATACTTCAAATTTTACTAAAACACCTTTACTAAATGAATCATCAATCCATATTTTGGCACCATGTTTATCCAGCAACCTCGATAAAATATTTAGACCAATTCCATATCCTCCATTGCTAGTAACTTTATCCAAATCAATGGCACGGCTTAAATCAAAAATTTTCTTTGAAATTTCTGGTGAAATACTCTCTCCTGTACTCTTTACCGAAATAATTGATCTCCCCTCTTTTGATTCTTCTGTTAGAACGTTAATAGTGGAATTTTTCTCCGCATAATTTATAGCGTTTAGAATCAAATTCTTAAGTACTAAAAAAATCAACATTCTATGTCCTACTGGAATTTCTGTTGTTTTCTGTGTATAGAGAATTTTTTGTCTATTCTCAACTAATGATTCTTTATAAAGCTGCTCGATTTGTTCGATTATTTTAGAAATTTCCAACTGTTCTAAAATAACTTCTTGGTTGATTTCGCTATAAGACCAAAGCAATAAATCGTCAATAAAACTCTTAGCTTGAGAGATTTTTATTGATAATTCCTTTTTATACTGTGCAATTTCCTGCTTACCTATCCAGTTTTCATCTAGTAGAAAAATCATTGATTCTAAAGACATCATTGGACTTTTGAGGTCATGAGAAATAATGGTGAATATTTTTTTGTTGAGTGTATCAGATTCCTCTAATGCTTTGTTTTTTATGGATAATTTATTTTTCAATTTTATCACTCTAGCTATCAGTATCATAAAAACAAATAATACCAAAACAGAAACGGCTATGATCCAAGATTTAAACTTATTTTCAACCAATAATTTGGCATTTTCCTTTTCCTTTTTATGAACTTGAAAAACTTTTTCTAGTTTTTTCTCTAAAGCAATCTTTTTAGTATCAAATATTTGATAGGTATAGTCTATTTCTCTCCGCAAGGATTGCACTTGCAAAATATCATTGCCAATAGCTTGATAAATATTGGATAATTTTTGATAGATAGTGAGTTGATAAATAGGAATTTTTAAAGTATTGGATATAGAAAGTGCTTTACAAAGATTATGCTCCGCCTTTTGCCACTTTTCCATAGCCGTTAATGGTGTTGTACTGTTGATGAGCAATTGGGTCTCGATATCAATAAAATTATTTAAAAGAGCCTGTTCAATAGCTTTTGCAAAAATGTTAATAGATTTTGAGTGATTATTATTCACCTGCGACTCTAAAGTAGCGATCAGATTCCAAGAATTTAGTTCCATTTCCAAAAAGGCTCCATCAGATTCCTCAATTGATTTATACAAATATTGAAATGCTTTTTCTGTTTTTTCTACATCACAAAATGCCCATTGGTAATAAACAGCTCCTATTCTATTGTGAAAATGAACTTGATTTCTACGATTATCAATAAATTTTTGCGACTGTTTAAGATATTTTAAAGCCTTAGGAAAGTCTTCTTTTGTACGATGGATTTCACCCAAAACATTTAAAAAAAAATATGCATCAGATGGCTCTATATCTGTTCTTTCCAATTCTTTAAAAACCACCTCCATGGCTTTATCAAATTTTCCTGCTTGATAAAAAACGTTTACTTTATCTTTTTCATTCGCCCAGAGAATATTCGATGCTAAAAAAAAGAGTACTATATAGACATTATGTAACAATACTACATATTATTGAATAGGAAACAAGAAATGTAAGATCTTAAAATGTGCGATTTTCATTCTCGAAACTTAAAGATTACTCTTACAAATGTAACAATAAACATTATTAAATAGAACATCTACTGTAATTGTTAATGTACATCCTGTTTTATTGCTATAAAAAAGTGAAAATTGCATAAAAAAAGCCCATCCTTAAAAAGAATGGGCTTCAATATTTCGGTTTACGAAATCTTAAATGTTATTTAAGCTTTTGCTTTACTTCTACTTGCTCATACACTTCAATTTCATCTCCAACGATGATATCGTTATAGTTTTCGATATTCAATCCACATTCGAATCCTTTAGTTACTTCTTTTACATCGTCTTTAAAACGCTTTAGAGAACCAAGTTTTCCATCGTATTTCACGATTCCATCACGGATGAGTCTTACGCTACTATTACGTGTGATTTTACCTGTCATTACATAACAACCTGCGATCGTTCCAACTTTAGAAATCTTGAACGTTTCACGGATAACTATTTGACCAATAATTTCCTCTTTAAATTTCGGTGCAAGCATTCCTTCCATCGCTTCCTTAATCTCATTGATTGCATCATAGATGATTGAGTAAGTACGGATTTCTACATCCTCGTTTTCAGCGATCTTACGTGCCGATCCAGAAGGTCTTACTTGGAATCCTACGATAATTGCATTAGATGCTGATGCTAACAATACGTCAGAGTCTGAGATTTGTCCTACTGCTTTATGAATAATATTCACTTGGATAGATTCTGTTGAAAGTTTTTGTAAAGAGTCTGCCAATGCTTCGATAGAACCATCCACGTCTCCTTTTACAATTAAGTTCAACTCTTGGAAATCTCCAATTGCCATACGCTGAGCAAGAACTTCTAGTGTTACGTGCTTCTGTGTTCTGATGGCTTGTTCACGTTGTAATTGTGTACGTTTTGTAGCAATAGATTTTGCTTCTTTTTCGTCTGACATTACATGGAAATCATCACCTGCTTGTGGTGCTCCGTTTAATCCTAAGATACTCACAGGTACAGATGGTCCAGCGGTTTTCACAAGCTGACCTCTTTCGTCTTGCATTGCTTTTACTTTTCCATAATACTGTCCTGAAAGGATAAAGTCTCCTATTGAAAGTGTTCCGTTTTGTACTAATATATTCGTAATATAACCTTTTCCTTTATCAAGAGAAGCTTCTATAATAGCTCCTTTGGCTTTACGCTTAGGATTTGCTTTTAGTTCTAAGAGTTCTGATTCTAGAAGTACTTTTTCTAATAAATCTGATACACCAAGACCTGTTTTAGCTGATACCTCTTGAGACTGGAATTTTCCTCCCCAATCTTCAACTAAGAGATTCATTCCTGCTAATTCTTCTTTAATTTTATCAGGATTAGCGTCTGGAAGATCCACTTTGTTGATTGCAAAAATCATTGGTACTTCGGCAGCCTGTGCGTGAGCAATGGCTTCCTTAGTTTGAGGCATGATTCTGTCTGTAGCAGAGATTACAATTATTACTACATCGGTTACTTTGGCTCCACGTGCTCTCATGGCAGTAAAGGCTTCGTGACCTGGTGTATCAATAAAGGTAATCATTTTACCAGACTCTAGCTCTACGTGATAAGAACCAATATGTTGTGTTATTCCTCCTGCTTCACCCGCAATTACATTTGCCTCACGGATATGATCCAGAAGTGATGTTTTACCGTGATCTACGTGCCCCATTACGGTTACTATTGGTGCTCTTTCTAGTAAATCATCTTCGTTATCTACTTCTTCTTCGATGGCTTCTTGCACATCTGCAGATACAAATTCTACGGTAAATCCAAATTCTTCAGCAACTATTTGGAGTGTTTCTCCATCAAGTCTTTGGTTCATAGTTACCATAAGACCCAGCATCATACAAGAAGAAATTACTTCGGTAATGCTTACATCCATCATGGTTGCTAATTCGTTTACTGTAACGAATTCTGTAACCTTGATAACTTTACTTTGTGCAGCAAGTTCTTGTTGTGCTATTTCTTCTTTCTCACGTCTTTCATCACGCTTAGAACGACGATATTTAGCTCCTTTATTCTTGCTCTTATTGGTCAATCGGCTTAACGTATCCGAAATTCTCTTTTGGATTTCTGCATCTGTAGGCTCTTCAGCTTTTGCTGCAGGCTTTTTTCCTTTTCGATTGTTATTGTTTCGGTTTTGGTTATTATTACGACCTCCACCTTGGGTATTTCTGTTGTTTCTCTGGTTACGATTGTTCGGGTTCGCATTATTCTTCTGGTTGTTTTCTCCAGGTTTACTAATACGTTTACGCTTTTTCTTCTTGTTTTTATCGTCTGTTTTACCAGCTGATGAAGCAACTTTTTTCTTGGGTTTATTAAATTGACTTAGGTCAATTTTTTGTCCCGTCATCTTAGGACCAGAAAGTGTTGCCGCCTTGGCTTTGATTAATTCTGGCTCAGGGGCTTTTTCTGGGGTTTTAGCTTCTGGCTTTTCCTCAGTCTTAGGGGCTTCTTTTTTGGCAGTTTTTAGCTTAGATTGGAGCTGTTTTTTAATCAACTCTTCATCCTTTGAGCTTACTCCATTCTTTTTGTTGCTTGCATTGATTTCATCAATTGTTCCAACAGTTTTGAGACCCTGAAGTTTATTTCCTCTTGCTTTAATAAGCTCCACATCCTTTTTCACCTTAGCTGGCTTAGTGGTTTTCTTAGGAGCTTCTTTTTGCTCAGGTTTTACCTCTTCCTTTTTAGGGGCTTCTTTTTTAGCCACAGGCTCCTCCTTTTTAGGGGCAGTTTTCTTAGGCTTTTTAGGCTCAAGATCTACTTTTCCTACTTGCTTAGGCCCTTGAAGTTTTTTAGAATTACTCACCATTTCTTGCTCCTTTGGAGTTTCCTTGGTTGGCTCTTCTTTCTTTTCTTCCACTTTTGGCTCTTCCTTCTTCTCTACTACTGGTGCAGGTTTTTCTTCTACTTTAGGAGCAGGAGTTTCGGGAGTTTTTTCCTCCTTTTTTGGAGTTTCTTCAGCTGCTGGAGTTTCTGTTTTAGGAGCGGGTTCTTTCGCAACGGGTTCTTCCTTTGCTTTTTCCGATGCTTTTCTAGCATTCTTCAGAACTTCTTTCTCTTCCTTTATTTTATTAGAAACTGCCACAGATTTCTTTTTCTGGGCGAGGTCAGACTGGAATTTTTCCACGAGGATATTGTATTGCTCATCCGATATTTTTGTAGTCGGACGTGCAACAATCTCATGACCGTTTGAAGCCAGTGTTTCCGCAAGTCTGTCGATACTTACGTTAAATTCTCTTGCAGCTTTACTTAATCTGGTACTCATTAACCTTTTTTTCTTTTTCCTTTAAATTTAGAGGTATTCGCTCTGAAAATGCTTTGTGATCGGGTTTGTCAAATATACTTATTCAAATTCAGAACGTAGTATATTTTGCACCTCTATGATGGTTTCTTCCTCAAGATCTGTTCGATTTACCAAGAATTCTACTGATAATTCCAGTACACTCTTGGCAGTATCGCACCCGATTTCTTTGAATTGGTCGATAATCCATCCGTCAATCTCATCGCTAAATTCAGATAGTAATACATCTTCATCCTCGATATCTCTATAAACATCTATCTCAAAACCTGTAATGGCTGCGGCAAGTTTGATATTGCTACCACTTTTACCGATTGCCAATGATACTTGGTCTGGTTTAAGATAAATATCTACCTTTTGGTCTTCCATATTGATATTCATGGAAGTTATTTTTGCTGGGCTCAAAGCTCGTTTGATGAACAACTCTTTGTTAATAGAGTAGTTAATTACATCAATATTCTCGTTCCCAAGTTCTCTTACTATTCCGTGGATTCTAGATCCTTTCATTCCTACACAAGCTCCTACTGGGTCGATTCTTTCGTCATAAGATTCTACGGCAATTTTTGCTTTTTCTCCAGGAATTCTTTGTACTGCTTTTATGGTAATCAGTCCATCTAAGATTTCTGGAATTTCTAGTTCGAATAATTTTTCTAAGAATACACTTGATGTTCTCGAAAGAATAATTCTCGGTTTTGTTCCTGCAATCTTTACTTCTTTTACAATCGCTCGTACGGTTTCTCCTTTTCGGAAATAATCTGAACGAATTTGCTCTTCTTTTGGAAGGATTAATTCGTTGTGATCATCATCATAAATAATGATTTCTCTTCTACGGATATGGTGAACCTCTCCTGTAATGATTTCTCCTACCATATCTTTATATTGCTTAAAGAGGTTTGAGTTATCATGTTCTTGGATACGAGAAATTAGGTTTTGACGCATTGCCATAATTCCTCTTCTTCCAAAAGATTCAATTTTTACTTCTTCTGATACTTCTTCATCAATCTCAAAATCAGGCTCTATCCTAATCGCTTCGCTATAAGGAATTTCTGTATTTGGATCTTCCACCGCTCCGTCTTCTACTACTATACGGTTTCTCCATATCTCAAGGTCTCCTTTCTGAGGATTTACAATAATATCAAAGTTATCACTAGATCCATACTTTTTGATCAGCATAGAACGAAACACCTCTTCGAGGATACTCATGAGTGTTACTCGGTCAATATTTTTGTCATCTTTAAACTCTGAAAAAGAATCTATTAAAGAAGTTTTATCCATAATTTAGATTATTTGAAAGATAATACTACGTTTGCTTTATCTATATCTTCTAGAGAGATTTCTTTGGTCATCTCTACGGTTTGTTTTCCTTTTCCTATTTCTTTAGGAATTCTCGCTTTCCATTTAAGAACTATTTGATGTTCCTCCACGGCTACTAAATTCCCTTCCACAGGTTTGTTCTCGGTTTTGAGTTGTACTTTCAGTTTTCGGTTTAGGTTTTTTCTAAATTGTCTTTCTGATCGCAATGGGTAATCAATTCCTGGTGAAGAAACTAAAATAGAAATATCCCATTCGTTTTCCTCTGCATGGTTTTCTATCTTACGACTGAGTTGTTTACACTCTCCTATGGTGATTCCTTTATCAGAATCCATAAGGACTTCTATGGCATTGCTCGGACTCATTCTGAGCTCTACCAAAAACAGGTGTGGGAATAATTCCACATAGGCTTCTATAAGATTTTCTATCTGCTCTTTCTTCACGTTTGATTGCCTTATAAAAAGAGGGGACTTGCCTGTCCCCTCTTCTTGCTCATTACCAATTTTCGCTACAAAATTAGTGATTTTTATTTGGTTTCGATGATTTTCCTTAAAAAAACATTGAAAATTATACGCTTATATTTTTTCTATCTGGATTACTTCATTGGGAAATTTATCCAGTTTAAGAAAATAGGTTCCAGATGTCAAGTTCCCTAATTCGATCTGCGTTTCCATTTCATTGACTCTTCCATTTAGTCTTTGATTTCCAAAAATATCTATCAAAGTGTAATTTGTTTTTGTGAGTGCTTCAATGAATTTGAGATGAACAACACTACTTGTCACTTTAGGAAAGACTTCAAATTCTTTGATTTTATCCCCTCCATAAAGTTTTCGTTGATAACGGAGTTTTCCTTGACTATAAATTTCAAAAGTATAAGTAGTTTCTTTCTTTAAATCAATTTCAAAATCTACCGCATCCCAATCTTCATTTTCATTTGGTGTAAACGCTTCCATCAGTTGTTCTCCATCATCTGGAGAATGACTAATTAATCGGTAAATCACAGTGTGGTCGTTATTAGTTAAGGACTGAAAACTCAAATGTAGCTTTTCGCCCTCTTTTAGTAAGAGTACATCCTGTATGATAAAATCCATACGATCTAAGTATTGTACAAAACCTGAACCTTCGGAAGCTCCCAAAACTGGATTCTTTTCATTGAGTACAAAAGAAGGCGCTTCACCTGCTTCGAACTCTAAAAGTAGATGTCCTTTCTTATCAAGCTTTCCCGCTTGAAGCATTTTTCCTCCACTAGGTTTACTATAGCATCTTACGGTGGAATTAGGATGCGTACCATATACTTCTAAAAATGCTCGATCTTCTACTTGAAAACTTGCTGTCTGAAAATAATTGGTCTGAGGAATATACGCTTTTTCCTTGGCGAAATCTAATTCACTCTGAGCCAACATTGGCGTTCCAGTTAAAATAAATAGTGTGACTAATATTTTTTTCATAGTTATTTCTTTTTTGATGTGATTATAACTTGCTGACTTGCCTGAATATTTTGAGAGTTTTTTACTACTACAAAATAGGATCCAGCATTTAAAGTAGATAAGTCCAGCTGTAAGTCGTTACCTTGAAACCGCTTTCTTATCAACTCCTCCCCTAAACTATTAAACACCGATACATCATAGCTATCTTCTTCCATAAATGACAGATATAGCAATCCCTCCGTAGGATTGGGATAGATACTCAAGTTGATGTTATTTTCTAAAATTGGTACACTTAAAGGGATTTTTTTGAGTTTGGCGAAAAACATTTTAGCACCTAAAGAAAAACTGGTCTCAATATCTCCAAAAACACAAGGATTGGAGCCCACAGAACCAAAAACAATAATATTCCCCATACTATCTAAATGTATATTACCTCCAGCGTCTTTTCCGGATCCTCCCTCAGATTTACTCCAGCGGTAGTTACCCAAGGAATCGTAAGATATAACTAAAATCTCTGAGCCGTTGTTATAATCAATATGCACAATTGTATCTTTTCCGTCCAGTATTTGGTGATAATGATATCCTGTAAAATATACATTAGCATCTTCATCACTCTCTATTCCACTTAGACCTTCATAACCACTACTCTTTGACATCCTAGCCCACCTTTTATCTCCATTTGGCTTATATACAACTATAACAAAATTCTCTTTACCTAAACCTGATAAGTAACTATAATTGTTCCCATCATAGAGTGTTACACTTCTATCATTTCCATTATAGAATGTCTTATATAATGTAATGATATCTCCATTCTTCGCTATTTTCGCATTAGTTAAAGATAATAAATCTAATGAAGGTGAAATAGTTGCCATAATTTTTCGTTCCCAGATAAGAGAGCCATCTGCACCAATTTTTTTTATGGTTCTCCAACCCCACCTCGAAACTGTTTCAAAGACATAAACATTCCCTAAACCATCTGTTAACAATCTTTCAATAGAAATTGCAGGAATTCGCCATAACAGACTATCATTTCCTTTAGAATATTTTTGAAGAAAAGAATTATAATGATAAGTTGTTAGTGAATCGTCTTTAAATTTCAAATAACATGTATCTGGAATATTAAAGCCAGCATAAGGCGTAGAGATATTTAATCCATACCAATCGAAATGATCATCTCCAACTGTTTCAAAGCTAAAATTAGCTGATCCTTCTGCCCAGATTGTATTCAACAAATTTCCACTTTTATCATATTGCAACTCCACTTTCTTCCAACAATACGCATCATCAAAACAATTTGTTTTATAAAGTTGATTATTTACATACATTGAATCACGAATGGTAATGAATACTTTTAGAAGACCTTGATCATACCAAATACTTGCTGTAGGTCTAGAAGTATTTGTTTTGTAAGGAATAGAATTGGCAATTTTTTTTGTCCAAATCAAATTAAATTCTGAATCATATTTCCGAATAAAAATATTATTCTTTTGATAATCGCCATCAGTCCAGGAATTTAAATCTCCAGCATAACTCGCATTATCACTCGTATAGAAATTACCATCTTCATCCATTGCAGAATAGGATTGAGAAAATGTTTTTTGAGCAATTTCAATAATTTCCACTTTTTCCCAATCATAAGATTGAGAAAAAGCGAAAAATGGAAGCGTGAGTAAAAGAGCAAAACAAAATATTTTTTTTTGTACTTTCATAGCTTGTTCCCTAATTATATGTTATTATAACTTGCTGACTTGCCCGAATATTTTGAGTATTTTTTACTACTACAAAATAGGATCCAGTACTTAAAGTAGATAAATCCAGCTGTGAGTCATTACCTTGAACCCTCTTTTGTATCAACTCCTCCCCTAAACTATTAAATACCGATACATCATAGCTATCTTCTTCCATAAATGACAGATATAGCAATCCCTCCGTAGGATTGGGATAGATACTCAAGTTGATGTTATTCTCTAAAATTGGTACACTTAAAGGGATTTTTTTGAGTTTGGCAAACACTGTCTTTGTTCCTCCCGAATGTTCTGTTTCAATATTCCCGAAAATACAAGGATTTGACCGAACTCCTCCAACTAAAATCATTGCCCCATCTGAATGACGGAATAAATTACTTGCTTTATCAAAACCCGTTCCGCCTTCAGACTTATGCCATAGATAATTACCTAAGGAATCGTAAGAAATCAATAATATTTCACTGCCGTTCTCATAATCAATATTTACAATAGTGTCTTCATCCTCTAAAATCTCATGATAATGGTAGCCTGCAAAAAACGTATTTCCATTTTCATCACTTTCTATAGCTGATAACCCTTCATAGCCTTCACTTTGCGACATTTTAGCCCATTTGAAAGAACCATCAGACTTATAAACAACGATTATATAATTCTCATCACCTATCCCTGTTAAAGTCCTGTAATTAAATCCATCAAAGAGTATTACGCGATAACCATTACCTCCGGGAATACCTGAGCCATTTGGATTACGAAATCTATACGTACTTACAATATCTCCACTTTTGGAGATATGAGATGCTGTGTAATTCACAAGGTTTTGTAATTGAACAGGATGATCTTCTGCTCTAATTTTCTGTATCCAAAGTGTATTACCATTTTTATCTACTTTCCGTAAATTTTGCCAACCCCAAGCAGATTCAACTTCATAAAGATAACTATTTCCATCTTTATCCATCACTATTTCATTTATCCAAGAAGTGGAATACCTCCATAATAAACTGTCATTTAAACTGTTATATTTCATGAGGTAATTTATTGCTTTCGGAGTCCATAAAGTATCTCCCTTAAAAACAACAAAACTAGAATCTTCGGGTTGGTTAAAGCTAGACAGTGGTGTTTTTACTCTCACGGAAAGTAAGGATGTTGAGTCTGAATGATTAGAAACAACATCATAGTTCGCAGGTCCTTTTGCTCTTAAAATTTCATTAGAAAATCCCTCTAAATCGAATTCAATTTCAAAACTTTTATTGCAATATTCATCATAATCACAAATCACACTATGCAATACACCTTGAATGACAATTGAGTCTTTGGATTGTATTTTCAAATAAACTCGACCATTTTGAACCTTCAATGTTGTGAGAAAAACTTCTGTATCTTTATATTCTAAAGAATGAGCAATTTCTTTCTCCCAAATGAGGTTAAACTCGGCATCATACTTTTTTAGATAAATATTGTTTCTAAAGTAACCTCCATACTTTTGAGTTAAAAGATTTCCTTGACGAAAAAAATTGTTTACCACATAAATATTTCCGTCATCATCTGAATCTGAATCCCAATAATTCGCTTCAGTTTGCGGTGAAGCTAACAAGCTTACTTTTTCCCAATCATAAGATTGAGAAAAAGCGAAAAATGGAAATAACAGTATATAAATAAAATAATACTTGTATTTTATATTCCTCATAATAAGAGCGTTTAGTGTCCACTTTGTGGAAGTGGAACATGTTTTATTGCTTCTGCCACTTGTAATACAGAAATTGGACTACAAGGATCACTTGCAGACAGCGTACTGAAAGAACATTGTGTACAAATTGCTAATCTACAAAGATGCTTCATACGCCTATCTAAATCATTAAAACCAGGTCGGTCATAGTGATATTGAGGAAATATACGTTGGTCACTTCCTCCCCATATTGGATTATCACGGTAATGGACATAATTCGTGTGGAAATTTTCCTCAGTATTATATTCATTTGATGGGTCGTTTACATAAAAAAGCCCATTAGTTGATTTATCATCTATACTTATTGGTAATAAATTTCCATTCTCATCCTCTGAGTTCTCTTTATCATTTTGATAGTAAAATTCTTTATCATCATCATATCTTCGTTCTAATGGATAATTACTCCCTCTATAATTTCTTCCAGTTAAAAAAGGAGCAACTACTGGTATTTTTTTATTAGAGCTATAGAAATCCGCAGGATAAGTTGGTACTGTTTCTACACTATTTTGAACAGCAGTAAAGTGATCAGGATCGTGTGTCTCTCCTCTATGGGTGTTTACAATAACACCAAATTGATTACCCCCTTCCTCTCTAGTATCTGTATGCCCAGGCCCATCAACTACACTTGGAGTTGGTCCCCAATAAATAGCTGGCTCACCATATCCACGTGGTTTAATCATTGTAAAAGTTGTTTTGGTTTCTGCACCATGACAGCCAATACATGAATTGAGAGACAGCTGCCTCCTTACTCTCTTAGTAGAAAGAGAAGACGCTCCGTTATAGTTATCATTATCGTATATATTGTTAGGAAAATCATGAGCCCAATAATTTATCCCATAATAAGTTCCTAGTTCTTGCTTCATTTCTCCTTCAAGAGGTAATAAATGACTAGGTAAACTATGGTTACCAAATTTTACAGAAGTCAAATGGGAAGTATTTCCGTTCAATCCGTAAATCCAATCCACAATTACCTTAGAAGAATGATCTTCAGAAAAAGTTCCTAAAAAGCCTTCTTCAGATGGTTTTATCACACTGTTTCTAGGAAAATTAACATAGTTTTTACTATATCCTTGAGCAATAGCATGTGGATGTTGATCATATTGCAGAGGCATATTCGTTAATTTTGTTTTTACCAAATAACCATTATTATTTAGTTCAAACTGTCTTAACTTCCACTTATGGTGACCCCAAAAATTTAGAACAAAATCACCTAATAACCTATCATTTGTACGCACTTGAGAAATAGCACTTCCATTTGTTCTATTAGGCATCACATTTCTAGCCGTCACTTGATCAGTAATGCTTTGTAATTCTTCCAAATACTTTTGTAGTCCATTCTGGACATCAGTGGGATCCCATGTATAACTTGATAAATTTTTCCAATCGATTGCGAAATCTTTTATTGCGCATCTATTTGCAAAAGGGTTTTTATATTCCAAAATAACATTTAGACCTCTCCAATCTTCAGCCTGAAACACATCATTATTCCAGTTATTATCTTCTTGATAAGGCGGTTTACCTTTATTTGAGCTGATGTTCATACTACTGTTGAAACTCGCTTTAAAGGGTTGATGATCTAGAGTCTGCACTAATGAAAAGATAAATCGAGTTTCCCCTGCATTAGATACTGGACTGTTCGAATAGCCCATATTTTCTCGCAAATCTAATCTATTAACAATTGCCGTAAGCTTAAAGGGTGCATTGGCTAATAATGCATTAATATCATCTTTGGTTATAAAACTATCCCATTGAGCCTCCCAAGCACCAGAAGCATTAGTAATATGATAATTTTTAAAAATATTAGCCTTTTTTATCCAAGGCCCAACTATATGAGCATAAGTGGCATTCGTTAATGTTGACGAATTATTAAGAGAACCAATACTTTTTATCCAACTTTTAATACACTCTCTTACTTTAGTAATTTCAGCTGGTGTAGGATTGGCTTCATCAGCAAAACCTCCTGCAATATTTTTCATCATCTGCCCAAATGTCCATGCACCTTGTGGAGCACCTGTACCTGTTACCACATTATAGGTTCTTGCAGGATCTTCAACAACTTTTAACTCTGTAATCAGAAGGGATTTTTCTTTAGCAATGTCTGTTCCGTCTTGACAAGCTGTTAGCACATCCAAAAGAGAAGAGTGTAAACTTACTTTCTGGAACATGTTAAATCCACGAAAATCAAAACGAGGAAGTCTTTCATTGGTCAACATCTCACCAGAATGCCCTGTGTATTTAATAATATGCCCTTGATTATTCACAAAACTTACTCGTTCCGTAATTTGATCAATAAAAGAAGAAGGACTCTGTGGCAATACAACAGAATAAATTCCGTCTGCTTCCCTTTTGTCTGGCTTAACTCCATCATCTTTTAACTGAACCAATTCACTTCCATCATTTCCATATAATTGTATCATTTGCGGAAGTGGATTATCATGCTCGAAGGCTACAGAAAGAACTATGGAGTGCTCTCCCCCCCCCTACAACTTCGGGAGGTGTTTTAATTTTTTGCACCCAAAATTCAGTGGGAATTGGAGGGTGTTGCTTGTAATACTCTTGGTTCTCAGCGACCAAGTTTTCATCAGAACTTTGAAGAAAAAAGAGTGTTGCAGATATAGCCACAACTCCTCCAAATGCTTTAAAAAACTTTCTCATATTATAGTTATTTATTGTT
The DNA here is from genome assembly GCA_025210805.1 of Flavobacteriales bacterium. Taxonomy (NCBI): domain Bacteria; kingdom Pseudomonadati; phylum Bacteroidota; class Flavobacteriia; order Flavobacteriales; species Flavobacteriales bacterium. The sequence continues at coordinate 31,548 of JAOAQX010000012.1, read as the reverse complement.
AAATATGAGTTAAAGCTATGAAATAAATATCACATATCCAAAAAAAACAAAAGACAATCACCTTGTTACCTAATACTTACACGCGCTACCCTACTAAAGTTCTCTGTTTGCATTAGCACAAAATAAACACCTGTTTTTGGGGCTTGCCAAGTGATATTTTCTGTATCAAGATGATTTTTAGCAAATACTTTTCTTCCTGCTCCATCAAAAATAGTGAGTTGTTCAAGAGTGAGTTCTTTAGATAAAATTCTAAGTTCTTTTTTGTGGGTAAGTACTGCGATATTATTGAGTTTTTCGTTTTCTTCTACACTAAAACCTATAGGAAGCATTTTGATATCAGCTTGGGTAATCTGTCCGTTTGTTAAGGTTACAGAAACAGTTTTATCGGTATAACCTGGTGAAATGACTTTTACGGAGTAAGTACCCGAAATAGCGTGACCTGTTTTTAGTTTCCCTTGTAAGTTTGCCGCTTCCATGGTATTGTTAAACAAAACTTGTGCTCCGCTTAAATCATTACCCGAAAGAGAATCGGTGACATGAATATGAAGATATCCAGCTTGTTTATAATCTACCTCAAAAAGGTGAAGTCCTGTTTCCATGTCTGATACAATAGCTTTTCCTGAAGGAAAGTATGGATAAGTTCCCCAAGCTCCGTTAAATCCATTTCCTTCAAAATCTGGAGAGGTATCATAATGCCCAACATCTATCATATTGTCTGGGTGAGTAACATCTAGGATTTGCAATCCATCACGATAGTATGAGTTCACTAAAAAATTATTGATATAATGTACATTATGTGGAATTGTAGAATCGCTATAAAAAGACTGAATTCTATCTAACTCTACCATATTTGCAGGATCCGAAACATCATAAGAAGTGACATAAGAACCTGAAGTTTCATCGGTGGTAAAAACATAGTGATTGTCATCTGAAAACCAGCAGTTGTGAGTAAAAGAATTTGGTGTAGTAATATTCCCTAGCTCTACAGGATTTGATTTATCGCTTACATCTACCGCAACAAGAAGACCATCGTTTATCGCTCCACCAAACATGGTGTCTCCTCTGGTAACACAGTCGTGCAAATAATAATCGTTATAATTCCCGAGCATTTGCACATTTGCACCGCCTGTAACATCCAACATCAAAGCTCCTCCTATTCCTATATTCGCTCCCGTGAGATAAGCAACTCCATTTTCATCTATATAAATATTGTGTGCTCTATGTAATTGTCCTCCTTGGGTATAATTCGTTTTGGTTACCACATTATTATCCACTTGTGATAAATCTAAAATAACTAAACCTTCAGGATTTCCTCCATTCCAGTTATCATGAGTAATGTAAGCATAATGACCGAAAGTCTTAATATCTCTCCACACGCTCATTGGTCCTGGAAATCTTTTTACTTCTGTGAGTGAATTATCGTCATTGATTCTCACAACCGAAATCCCATTTCGAAGCCCTACCAAAGCATATTCTCTACCACTTGGTGAAGCGTAACCCCAGATATCGTTTAGTTTTTGACCAAAAGGTAAATCATCATAATCCATATTTGCCAAATGTGTCACATTTAATGCCTGACTAAAAGCTCCAATATTCATACAGAGAATAAGGAATAAAGATAGAAATAGTTTCATAAAAAAAATCAAAAATTTTGTGATAATAAATATAACTTCACAAAAGTGCTATTTATTAACTGATTAAGCCAAATTTACAGAAAAAATGGATGTTTGTGAGTTTTCAATGAGCTTTAGTCGGAGTTTTATCACGAACCTTAATACATTTATTAAAAACCTATTCGTTTCTAAAAATACGGGTGTTTCAAACAATAATTCTCAAACGAAATCCCAATCTACTTGATATCTCTTACCTTTGTTCAAAAGATATAAGAAAATGGAACTTACTTTTCCCGATATAAAAACAATGCACAAAAATGAGGTTTTGGCATTGCTCAATTCTATGTGTGGCAATACACTCATGGAAACTCTTTCTATCAAATTCTCTAATATGACTGCCACCACGCTTTCTGCTACAATGCCCGTAGATACTAAGGTTCTTCAACCAATGGGTATTTTACACGGAGGAGCTTCGGCTGCCTTAATTGAAACGGTGGGATCAGCTGCCTCTTTTCTTTTTATAGATCCAAATAAGCAAATAGCGAAAGGACTAGAAATATCTGCTAACCATCTTCATAGCGAAAAATCAGGAATTCTTACCGCCACTGCCAAGCCCATCCATATTGGAAGAACTACTCACATTTTTGAAGTGGAAATCTATAACCAAGATGGAAGAAAAATTACCTATGGTAAAATGACTAATATCATCATGGATATTCCAAAAAATAATGCCTGAAATAAACCGAAATATCCATTCTAAATCTTTTGCTCTTTGGCGAATGCCCAATGAAAGTAAAGTTTTTAAGATTTGTCAAGAATCCTCGGGAAATTATCGTTTTGTAATGGCACCTTTTGAAAAAAAGGAGCAAAAAAGACTGGTAATTTCTGCAAATATCATTGAAGAAGTTTCGGATAATGAGATAAATTCTTGGTTAAATGCTGAGAGAAGATTTCATAAAAAGGAGGAACAAAAAGAGGTTTATTCACAAGATTTTGAAAAATTTTTAACGGAGCTACAGTCTTCCTCTCCTGTTCAAAAATTGGTTTTAGCTAGAAGTATCCAAATAAAAACCACTGCCAAAGCAGAACATATTTTTGCAAAACTTCAGCAAAAATTTCCCGATGCCTTTGTGTACCTATTTTTTGATGGAACTGAATATTGGCTAGCAGCTACTCCTGAGATTCTTTTAAGTAAAAAAGATTCTAAACTAAAAACCATGGCGCTTGCTGGGACTTCATTTGAAGAAAAAAAAGAACAGATTCACTGGACTTCAAAAGAGTTTCGAGAGCATCAATTGGTGGTGGATTATATTACACAAAAACTTCAAGAGGTGAAGCTCAAGCCGAGCTTTCAAAAAGAACCTCAAACAGTGAAAGCAGGTTTTGTGTGGCATTTAAAAACGCCTATTGAATGTGACATTCCCGATGCTTTTGATTTAAACAAACTCACTCAAAAACTTCATCCCACTCCTGCGGTTTGTGGAACTCCCATGAAAGAAGCGTATGATTTTATCCTAGAAAAAGAACAACTAAACAGAAGGTTTTACACAGGCTATGTGGGAATAGAACAGGAGAATGAAGCACATTATTTTGTAAATCTCCGTTGTATGATGCTTAAAAACGAAACTGCCGAGGTATTTGTGGGTGGCGGATTACTTTCTGATTCTGATTTTGAAAAAGAATGGGAAGAAACCATCTCGAAATCCAAAACAATTATTTCTTGTCTTTAATACTGATTACACCACTATAAATGGCATAAAATGCATACTCAAACATTTATTCTAGATTTTTCTACCAATATTGATCTCTACTCTTTAAACATTCCAAAAGAGTTTATTGATTTTATTTTACAATGGCAAAATAATGAGGAGAATATGCTTTTTAAGACATCGGGAACTACGGGGAAATCCAAGGAAATCTTGGCTCCGAAAAAACATTTAAAAACCAGTGTCTTAATGACACAAGAATATTTTGGTTATCAAAAAGGTGATTCGGCTTTGTTACCACTTTCTCTTGATTTTGTGGCAGGAAAAATGATGCTTATTCGGGCAATGGTTTCGGGTCTCAAACTGACCGTTTGTCCGCCCAATGATCTTTCTATTCTTGAAAAAGAATCTTTTGATTTCGCTCCCCTTGTTCCGCTTCAAGTAGAAAAATATTTTGATTTTATCCACAAGATAAAACAACTACTAATAGGTGGTGGAAGTATTCATCAAAGTTTAGAAAAAAAGCTAAAAAACCTCAACAACCGTTGTTTTCATAGCTTTGGAATGACGGAAACCTATTCTCATTTTGCCATAAGAGATCTACAAAAAACAGATGTTTATCAAACGCTAAATGGTGTAGAAATTTCTAAAACTCCCGACAACAAAATGTGTATCTCTGTTCCTAAAATGGAAATCAGGAATTTAATCACCAATGATCATATTGAACTCAAAAATGAAGGTTTTATTTGGCTTGGTAGATCGGATTTTATGATTAAAACAGGTGGTGTACTCATTCATCCAGAGTATATTGAAAACCTTATCAAAACTCAAGGCATTCTTAAAGATGAATTTATAATCACGGCACTTCCTGATGCCATATTGGAAAACAAAATAGTGATTCTCATAGAATCTGAACCCAAAGATCTTTCACGATCTATTTTTAATTTTCTCCCAAAATATCATCATCCAAAAGAACTCTGGTTTTGCAATAAACTCCCTAGAACCAAAGCCTCAGGGAAGATACAGAGAAACCTTATTGATTGGAACATTTGTTCTCAAAAGAATTGGAAATAATCCTTATTTTTATCTTGAAAAACCCATATAAATGAGTCATATTCTGCAACCATCTTATACACCATGTATAGAAGACTTAGTACACTTACCCAAAGGAAGCCCTATCAACCTCGTTCTTAGCGGAGGCGGAGTAAAGGGTGTTGCTCATTTAGCCGCATTAAAAAAAATAGAAGAATTGGGCCTCAAAATTGAATCTATTTCAGGTTCTAGTGCAGGGGCTTTGGTAGGGGCAATGTATGCTTCGGGAACTTCTGTGGATGATATCTTTGATTTTTTTGCCAATAGTCAACTTTTCCGATGGAGCTGGCTAGAGACTACAAAACCTGGTCTTTTTGAACCGCATAGGTATTTAGAAACCTTGCAAGATTATATCAAACCCACCTTTGAAGAATTAGAGATTCCTTTGTATGTATCGATCACCAATTTAGAAACAGGGTTGGCAGAATATAGAAATGAAGGAGAATTGAGAGAAATTGTTCTCGCCTCTTGTGCTTTCCCTGGTGTTTTTGTTCCCATTTCTATAGAAAACACACTCTATGCCGATGGTGGAATTATGGACAATTTCCCCATTTTCCCCTTTTACCAAAGTAAAGGATATATCATTGGCTCTTATGTGGAAAAGCCCAAAGAGATTACCGCAAAAGAGCTAAAAAACCCCATTAGACTTGCAAGGCGTTCTTTGAGCTTAAACAGTCATTCCGCTGAGTTACCTAAATTTCACCATACACAGTTTACTTTTATGCATAATGTAGGGCGTTTTCATGTTTTTGATTTTAAACATATCCATGAAATTTTACAAATTGCTATGGAAGATATCAAACAAATGAGTCATCATTAGTAAACTCGCTAAATTTTAGATACAAAAAAAGCACCTCCTTTTCAGGAGATGCTCAATGATTGGTTATTCACCTTAGTCTATGGTGCTTGTTCAAAAAAAATAAACTAGTTCAACCAAAAATTATTTACGGCATTGGACTTGTTTGCTGGTGTAAACACCTTATAAATATCACTACCCACAGAATTATTTTTCAATAAGTTATAGTATGTATTAGTACCCGCCAAATAAATTTTCCCACTTGTAGTGATAATTCCTGTCGTATAATCCAATGTTTTAAGAGTACTAATTGATTCACCATTCAAGTTGGCTAAAGAGACTTCTTTAAAGGTTGAAAAAACAGTGTTATATATCGGAGCATTTAGTCCCATTGAGTATTGGATATCAAAACCTTTTGTAAACAATTTATTATCGGCGGTTAAAATAAACAAACGAGAAGCTGTAGAACCCGAGTTTGCTAGATAGATTTGTGCAATATTAGTAGAGGTTAAATCAAGATCTCCATCAATCTTTAATTTTTCAAAATGGGTAATATTACCTGATGTTGTAACTTCTCCAATTAGTGAATTATATGTTTGTCCCGCAATAAAAACAGTACCATCGGTCAGAAAAATAGCTGTATTGAAAAGTGTCGCTACTATTTGAGCTACTTGATAATTTTGAGGGAGTCTTTTATTTGTTACCGAATTAATATCACCTACCACTTTTGTAAATCTTCTAACATCTGCAGAAGAACCTATTCCGAGTGCTCCGTGCTTTTTATAACCTGTTACCCATAATTTTTTATTCTGATCAATAAAAAATGCTCTTTCCGTTGTGGCATATATATATTTAGGAATGGGTACTACTCCATTGTTTTGATTTGTATAAAAAGTCCCCGATAAATCTAAATAGGTAAAAGTAGAAAGATTTGAAGTGGAATTATTTCCTAATTGTCCTCTAATACCATACCCTGTTCGATAAATTTTATTATTATCCGTGAGCAAATAAGATATATAGTGACCTGCACTTATTTGAACCACTTTTTCATTGGCAGGTATATCCGTAATTTTAAATGGAGTTGGGTTAGCAAGTGCACTAGTTTGACCCCCTAATTGCCCGTAACTACCTCCTCCAAAACCATATACATTTCCTTGATCATCTAAAGCAATAGTATGATGATAACCACTCGAGGTTCTTATGATTTTTGGTTGATTCCCTGTGCTATTATTTGGGAATGTTATTTTAGTAAAATCGCCTGTATTCCCAGGTGTTCGCCCCAAAGATCCGTGAAAACTCCAACCAGCCGTAAACACCTCTCCTTTTACGTTCGTATAAACAGATGTCCATCCGGTGGTAGATGAAGGACTAGAACATTCACAATCTTTTACCGTGATGTTTATTTTATTCTGTTTGTCAACTCCTCCTTCTTTATAGGTTAAATAGATTTCTGCACCTAAAGCATCAGCAACACTTTTTCCTAATGCAGTTGTGTTTAGATTTTGTTTATAAGTTACTGTAGCCGTAGTTTTAGACGTATTACCACTCGCCGTAAGGCTTGTTAAAGCAGGCTGTGTAATACTATGGATTACCGTCCCCTCAGTATTGTAAGCAACTAAAGCAAGATCGGTAACAGCAATAGTTGTACTAATGTTAACCGTTTGCTCGTATGTAGCTTGTTGAGAAAAATCAGACTTTGAATTTGTTCTTAAAGCCAAAGATCCACATCCATTATCAAAATCATTACTTTCAGCAATATCAAAACAAGTTCGTGTATTTACCGTAAGATTCCCAGTTGGGTTTGTTGGTGGCGTAATGACGACACCTGCACCTGTTCCAGAATTCCCAGATCCTCCTCCTACACAAAGATTACTCCAATCTGCAGCATTATTACCGCCTCCAGTTCCGTTGTATGTTTCTATACATTTACTGGTGGAATTGTAAATAAGAAGTCCTAAAGCTGGATTCGTTATGGCGTTTCGTTCTATTTCAGTCATTCTAGGTGGCAAAAAACCACGATTTGTACTGGATACTTCTAGAATAGATGAATTATTCGGGGTAGTTGTTCCTATCCCCACTTGAGCATCACAAATAGATACTCCCGCTGTGACCATAAATATGGACAAAAGTGTTTTTTTAAGCATGCGATTAGAATTATTTCTTTTCAACAATTTGATATTATGACAATTGATGTTTCATCTGTCACAAACTCAATAGTTGAATTATTTGCGGCAAAAATAGGTACAATATTTATTATGTGTGTACATAATTTACTTTTTATAAAAAAAATGGTAAATAAAGCCATTTTTCTGTAAAATATGCTTTTTTTGTACTGCATTTCATTCTATTAGTGTAACATTCTTTTCTTAATGAAATAAGTGATTAACATATTTATCAACTCAAGAAGAAAAAGCTCTTTAAATAAAAAAAGTTTTCTCTATTAGATTTAAAATTAAAGCACTTTTAAACCAATTAGAAGCAAAACACAAGAAAAAAATAGCATGCATCCTCCATTATTTTTTCTTAATTTCATAGCCAAATTTGATGAAAGCTTTTTCCGTCAATTAAAATCTAAAGAAAGATGAAATTAAAAAACTACGCCCAAGGTCAATGGGTAGAAGGAACAGGTTCAGGACAAGAACTTTATAATGCGATTAACGGAGAAGTTGTTGCAGTAGCCGATAGTACAGGACTAGACTTTGCCGAAATGATGAAATATGCTCGTGAAGTTGGAGGAACGGTATTAAGAAAAATGACTTTCCAAGAAAGAGGGTTAATGCTAAAAAAACTCGCACTACACCTTGTGGCTCGTAAAGACGCTTTCTATGAAATGTCGGCAAAAACGGGAGCGACAACCATTGACTCATGGATTGATATTGAAGGAGGAATTGGGAATCTTTTTGCTTATGCAAGCTTGAGAAAACAATTCCCTAATCAGCCCTTTTATGTAGATGGGGAACATGCGCCGCTATCTCGTGGAGGAAGCTTTATCGGTCATCATATTTGCACTCCAAAACAAGGTGTTGCCATTCATATAAATGCTTTCAATTTTCCGATCTGGGGAATGCTAGAAAAAATTGCCGTAAACCTTTTGGCAGGTGTGCCGGCTATTGTAAAGCCAGCTACAGTGAGTAGTTACCTTACAGAAATGATGGTTAGAGAAATCATTGATTCTAAAATATTACCCGAAGGTACTTTACAATTGATTTGTGGTTCGGCACGTGGAATTTTGGACCATGTAACACTACAAGACATTGTAACATTTACAGGTTCTGCCGAAACAGGTAAGATGCTGAAATCTCACCCAAAAATCTCTGAAGAATCTGTTCCTTTTAATATGGAAGCCGATTCTTTGAATGCGTGTATTTTGGGAGAAGATGCCGTACCTGGAACCGCAGAATTTGATATTTTCATTAAAGAAGTTGCCAGAGAAATGACCGTTAAATGTGGTCAGAAATGTACCGCAATACGTAGAATTATTGTTCCTGCAAATTTAGTGGACGATGTTCAAAAAGCACTTTCTACTCGCCTAGCAAAAACGATCATTGGAGATCCATCTGTGGAGGGCGTACGAATGGGAGCTTTAGCAGGACAAGATCAAAGAAAAGAAGTACTTGAGAAAGCTCAAATATTGGCTCAAAGCCAAACTTTAGTTTACGGTTCTTTTGATGAAATAGAAGTACAGGGAGCAAGTTACCAAAAAGGATCTTTTGTTTCACCTTTATTATTTATAAACGAAAATCCTTTCCAAAATACTGATGTTCACAATGTAGAAGCCTTTGGACCAGTATCGACAATAATTCCTTATAAAAACCTCGACGAAGCCATTGAATTATCTCAACTCGGAAAAGGATCATTAGTATGTTCAATCGTAACCAATGATGATAAAATTGCGAGTGATTTTGTCATGGGAGCTGCTGCTTTCCACGGGAGAATTTTAATCCTCAATGCCGATTGTGCCAAGGAAAGTACGGGGCATGGTTCACCAATGCCTCTTCTTACACACGGAGGACCTGGTAGAGCAGGTGGTGGAGAAGAAATGGGTGGAAAAAGAGGTGTAATGCATTATATGCAAAGAACTGCCATTCAAGGCTCACCTACGATGCTTACAGAAATCACCGGTGTATTCCAACCTGGTTCTGAATATAAAGAAACAGAAATTCATCCTTTTAGAAAGCATTTTGAAGACTTAGTAGTGGGTGAAACGGTATTTACACACAAGCATTCTGTAACAGAAACCGATATTACCAATTTTGCCAATGTAAGCGGAGACAATTTCTATGCACACATGGATGCTACGTCTCTTGAAGGAACCATTTTTGAACAAAGAGTAGCTCATGGGTATTTTGTACTCTCAAAAGCAGCTGGTTTATTTGTTGATCCCAAGAAAGGTCCTGTTTTATTAAACTACGGTTTAGAAGAAGCAAGATTCACGAAGCCTGTATATCCAGGAATGACAATTGGAGTAAAATTTACTGTTAAAGAAAAAGTAGAACAAGAAAAACGCTCTGAAGATGATATCGCCAAAGGAATTGTAAAATTCTATGTAGATGTTTATGACGAAACGGGAGAAACTGTTGCTGTAGCGACAATTCTAACGATGGTTAAGAAAAGAAATCAAGAGTAGATTTTTTTTAAATAAAATGAAAAAACCCCATCAAAAATTACTTTTTGATGGGGTTTTTTATTCTTAACGATATCATTGCAGTAAAAGAACTAGCTATTACCGCTATACAGATTTCTGGCTATTGGTTTTATTTTCTTTCAAGAACAATTTTCTGTGCAGCATCTACTTGTGATCCAGAAAGAGTCATCGTTAGCTCATCATCTTCAATACTGATTGCGTACACTATCGCTTCACCATTAATAGTTAGTGTCAATTTTTCAGAATCATCATCTACTGACCAGTTTCCAGATTCTGAATCGCTTTCGCATTCATCGTCCCCAAAGTCATCATCATAGAAAACTGATTGAAAAGCTCCATTGTCATTAAATGTGAAATTCGTTTTTTTCATACATTCATTGGCATTAATAGTCAACTCATCCACTGCAATTGATTTTAAAAACCAAGTATCTACAATATCATCACTGATATCTTTAGAACATGACACGAGTGTTAGAATAATAACGAATGTGGAAAATAATAGTTTTTTCATAATATGTGTGTTTTTTTAAAAAAATGAAAATTAATTTGAGCTAAGATAATCATTACTTTCTGAATAAGAGCATTTAAGAATTCTAATTCCTTTTAAACTTAAACTCACCAATATTCCCAAAAAGTTCACCATTTATAGTAAGAACATCATTTTCTATAAAAATATAGAAATCCGTTGCTTCTTGATTAATGGTAGTGGAAAGCTTTTTATCTTCGGCATCTAGTATCCAAGAAGTATTTTGTTTTTGTTCCACACAATTTTCTGGACTTAGAGGTATGAAAAGAGCTATATCTAGATTTCCGTTATCAGAAAATGTCCAATTTGTTTGTGAAATACAAGCATCAGCTTCTACAGCCACAGAGTTTGACTCTACAGAAATTAAATTCCATTTTCCTACTATTTCTTCTTGTAAGTCTGGTTTAGAACAAGAGCTCAGTATAAAAAATAGTGTAATTATTGGGAATAAGAAATACTTCATGAGTAAGATATTTTGATTTATGGGTATAAAAATAGCCAATCATCTTTATTTATGATTGGCTAAATACGTTAAAGAGAATTAAAAAGGAGTCAACAACTATTTTTTCCAAATTTTATAATCTGCCTCTTGCATTTTATAATCTTCGGGCAATTCTCTTAGGGGCTCACATTCTTTTAGGCTGTCTCTGCAATCCTGTGGGAGTTTTTGATAGAGTTTCGTTCCTTCTGTTTTCCAAGCCAACATTTCATCAGAAACATCTTTAACAATTTTGGCTGGGTTTCCTACCACTATTTTTCTTTCAGGAATCTCTTTTTTAGCAGGAACAAAACAGAGTGCACCTATAATACAACCCATTCCTACTTTTACTTGATCCATCACTACGGCATTCATTCCCACAAGACAATTTTCTCCAATATCTCCACCGTGAATAATCGCTCCATGTCCTATATGGGCTCCTTTTCTAAGGTAAGTAGTTTCTCCAGGAAAAAGGTGAATCGTACAATTTTCTTGTACATTACAGCCGTCCTCGATAATTATTCTTCCCCAATCTCCACGAATGACCGCTCCAGGACCGATATAAACATCTTTTCCAATAATCACATTTCCTGTAACATTGGCTTGAGGGTGAATAAAGGCACTTTCGTGAATGATGGGTTTGTATCCGTTAAATTCGTAAATCATTATACTCTCTCTATAATGGTTGCATATCCTTGTCCTACTCCTATACACATCGTACAAAGTGCATATTTTTTGTTTTGTTTTTCTAATTCTATCGCAGCAGTTTGAAGAATTCTTGTTCCTGAAACACCTAATGGATGCCCTAAAGCAATTGCTCCACCATTTGGGTTAATTCTGGGATCATCATCTGCTAATCCAAATTCTCTAATACATGCTAAAGACTGTGCAGCAAAGGCTTCATTAAGCTCAATGATATCCATATCTTCTAGACTTAATCCTGCTTTTTCTAAAGCTTTAAGAGAGGCTTTTACAGGACCTATTCCCATAATTCTTGGTTCAACTCCCACTACTGCCGAGGCGATGATTTTAGCTTTTGGTTTTAGTCCATATTTTTCTACAGCTTCTTCTGAAGCTAACAGCATGGCTGCTGCACCGTCATTTAAACCAGAGGCATTTCCGGCAGTAACCGTTCCTCCCTCTTTTTTGAATGCAGGTCTTAGTTTTGCCAATATTTCTGTTGTGGTTGTTGGTCTAATAAACTCATCTTGATCAAAAATAATTGGATCTTTTTTTCTTTGTGGAATTTCTACAGGTACAATTTCTTCTGCCAATCGCCCATTTTCTCTAGCTTTCGTAGCTTTCATCTGAGTTTTGTATGCAAAAAGATCTTGATCTTCACGAGATAAATTATACATTTCTGCCAAGTTTTCAGCAGTTACCCCCATTCCGTCAGAACCATACATATTGTGTAATTTAGGATTGGTAAAACGCCATCCAAAACTAGAATCATGCATTTGAGCATCACGCCCAAAAGGTTTTGAAACCTTAGAAATCACCCAAGGACCACGAGTCATATTCTCCATTCCACCGGCAATCACCATTTCGGCATCATCCATGGCAATCATTCTATGACCATTGATAACAGAAGCCATTCCCGAAGAGCAAAGTCTATTAATGGTCTCACCAGGAACAGAAATTGGTAAGCCAGCCATAAGAGCGGACATACGTGCTACATTGCGGTTATCTTCTCCTGCTTGGTTCGCACAACCCATAATTACATCTCCTATTTTTTCGGTATCGATACTTGGGTTTCTTTTGATAAGCTCTTTGATTACCAAAGCTCCCAAATCATCGACTCTCACCTTTGAAAGTGTTCCTCCAAAATTTCCAATTGGTGTTCTTATGGCATCTATGATATAAGTGGTTTTCATGTCTTTGTTTCTTAGATTTTTTATTGCAGAGCAATTTACGAGATTTTTTTTAGGAATTGAGTCGTTAAGAAATATCATATGATACCATAAATGGTGTTAATTTATCCATAAGTTTTAGTTTCTTTTGGAGTGCTATCGTAGTGGAACATCCCCCTTTCTCCCTTCAAATAGCTTGTCCCGACATTTCGGGAGGGCTTTTGCATTTGGGAAAATTAAGAACGTAAGCCGTATAATACCATTTACGGTATTACTTCTAAACAAAAAAACCTCCAAGGAAAAATTCTTGGAGGTTTTTTTTGGGTTTTCTAAATGAATAATTACTAAAGCATTTCTACAATGAGTCCTTCCTCTGTTTTTTCTACTTTAGTGATATTATTTTTATTTAAGGATTTGATAGACTTATCCCATTTTTTATTTGAAAGTCCACTTTGAGTCTTTAATTCTGGAAGAGACATTTTTTGTTCTTTCTTTAAGATCTCTACGATCACTTTTTCTTCATCAGAGAGTGGAATTTGTACTCGCTCTGGTTTCATTTGCGGAAAGAAAAGTACTTCTTGAATAGAAGGATTATTTGTCAAAAACATAATCAAACGATCCATACCAATTCCTAATCCTGATGTAGGAGGCATTCCGTACTCCAAAGCTCTCACAAAGTCTTGATCAATAAACATGGCTTCATCATCTCCCTTTTCAGAAAGTTTTAACTGATCTTCAAAACGCTCTAATTGATCAATTGGGTCATTAAGTTCAGAATAGGCATTGGCTATTTCTTTTCCACAAACCATCAACTCAAAACGCTCTGTTAATTCTGGGTTCTCACGATGTTTTTTTGTCAATGGAGACATCGATTTTGGATAATCTGTAATAAAGGTTGGTTGGATATAATTCCCTTCACATTTTTCACCAAAGATCTCATCAATAAGCTTTCCTTTACCCATTGTTTCATTCACCTCAAGCCCCATTTCTTTTGCCGCAGCTCTTAGTTCATCTTCCGATTTTCCATGGATATCAAAACCAGTAAAGTCTATAATTGCTTGACGCATTGTGACTCTTTTATACGGTGCTTTAAAATCGATTTCATAGTCACCAAAGGTAGCTTTTGTTGTTCCATTTACGGCAACAGCACAATGCTCTAAAAGTTTTTCTGTAAACTCCATCATCCAGTTGTAGTCTTTGTAGGCTACATAGATTTCCATAGCGGTAAACTCTGGATTATGTGTTCTATCCATTCCTTCGTTTCGGAAATTCTTTGAAAACTCATAAACTCCATCAAAACCACCTACAATCAATCTCTTAAGATACAACTCATTGGCTATTCTCATATACAATGGGATATCCAAAGAATTATGATGCGTAACAAAAGGACGGGCAGCTGCTCCACCTGGAATGGGTTGCAAAATAGGGGTTTCTACCTCTAGATATCCAGCATCGTTGAAGAAATTTCTCATCGCTTGGAAAAGTTTCGTACGCTTTACAAAAACTTCTTTAAAATGTGGATTTACCACTAAATCTACATAACGACGACGGTATCTCAATTCGGGATCTGTAAAAGCATCATGTACTTTTCCGTCTTTATCGGTCTTTACTACCGGTAGTGGACGTAATGTTTTACTTAGTAGAGTAATCTCGGAAACCCAAATGGTAGTAGCGCCTTTTCCTGTAACGAAAGTGTGCCCTTTTACACCTATAAAATCACCTCTATCTAAAAGTTTTGTAACAAATTTTGTATAGTAATCTTTATTTTCATCTGGACAGATCGTATCTCTATTGAAATACAGTTGAATAATCCCTTTGGAGTCTTGAAGATCCACAAAACCTGCTTTTCCTTGAAGCCTATCAGACATTAAACGCCCTGCAAGGCATACCTCTTGAAAATTGTTTTTTTCTTCCGAAAAATTCTCAAGGATATCCACAGAAAAAGTATTGACAGGATATTCTGCCGCAGGATAAGGCTCTATACCCATATCCAAAATCTTTTGGAGCTTCTCTCTCCTTTCTCTTTCTTGATCTGAAAATACTCTCATCACTATTATTTAATTACGAAATCCCACAAAGATAAAAAATCACTTTTGCTTTCTCTAACGATTGTTTTGGAATTTTTAGACTTTAGTGCGTTTTAGACAAAAAAAGCACCATCCTAAAAGGAAGATGCTTTTTTTTGATGGATTTCGTTTCGATTTAAAGTCATATCTGTACCTTTACTTATGGCAAGACATCATTCACTATTTGATTACCTATTGCCTCAAGTTCAGCAACTGTAGCTACTGGACCTTGATCGATATCATTTTGTCCTAAAACCATCATAAAACCATACACCTCAAGCACGTCTCCAGCATTTGGCCAACTAAGTATTGCAGAGTAATCATCCGCAGCTGGAGATTGATTTCCAATTGTTAGACCTAAATCAGTATTATGAGCTCCAAATGTAATTGTTGATGATTCAGCTATACGAACAAAAAATAAATGAGTTACAAATGCATCGTTCCCTGCTGCACTAGTATTTGCAGATTGATAATACATGTGGTATTTACCATTTGCTGAAACGTTATCTCCATAAATAGACGATGTACTATGACCGTCAATACCTGAGTCTGAGACAAATTTTATAGAAGTATTATTTTCGGTTTGAGCGTAAAAACTAAATATTTTTCTATTGGTTGAGAAATTTGTAAAATACTGTTTACCGTTCAATAGAGGATGTGTTGAAAGCACTCCCCCTGTTGATCCGACATTGGTCGAATAGGGCAGTATATTAGCAGAAGCAATATCATTCACATTCGGTTGGTCAATAAAAATCCATCCTCCATAATCGTATGCATCTTGAAGCCAATTTTCAAAACAGTTAGTAAGGTTCGCCCCCACTCTATCAAGTGGAGAGACTTTAGGTTCGTCAACGGTAGAAGTTAAAAACCTAGAACCAGCTATAGCGTTCATTTTTACAGTTAAGGAATCAAATACAGCTGCTGGTGCTGGTGGTGTATACGTACATGGATGATGCCAATCATGTGTTCCATTCCCTTTATTCCATTCTAAACAATTAGAAGTTAGATTATAAATCATTAAACCAGCTGCTGGATTCGTAATTGCATCCCTTTGTGCCTCGGTCAATCTTGGAGGTAAAAACCCTTGAGTAGAGCTTTCTACGTCTAAAATGGATGATGCGTGGGGAGTTAATGTTCCTATACCCACCTGAGCATAAGACACTGTTGTAGCCATTAAAATGACTAAAATACTTTTTCTAATCATGCGTTCAATTATATTTTTTTTGAGTAATTACATCAATGAAGTTTATCTTCTTTACAACATTGATAATATTTCAAAAATATTTAATTCACATAATCAACCCGTATTAAAATAATAGAAGCGTATTTTTTTGGTAACAAATGCGTCGAATCTGTGAAGTTTGAAGTTCTAGCTATAAAAACATAAGGATCAATGTAATTAAGGCAGTACATTTTCAACAATATTATTAGCAATAGTTTCTAATTCTGATACAGTTGTATTTGGTCCAGCTTGAGTGTCATTCTGACCTAAAACCATCATAAAACCATACACTTCATTCACCTCTCCAGAGTTTTGCCATTTTAATATAGCTGAATAATCATCAGAAGCCGGAGTTTGGTTACCTATGGATGCTCCTAAGTCTGTATTATAAGTCTCGAATGTAATAGTTGATGACTCTTCACTTCTAACAAAAAACATATGTGTAAGAAACGCATCTCCTATATTTGCATTTCTGCTTGCTGATTGATAATACATATGATACTTTCCATTTGTTGAGACACTATTACCCTGAACAGAAGGACCAGAATCAGTATCGATACCAGAATCTGATATAATTTTTATGGAAGTATTGTTTTCTACTTGAGCGTAAAAACTAAACAGTTTCCTGTTCGTTGAAAAATTGGTGAAATATTGTTTCCCACTTAATAGTGGATGCGTAGAAATGCTTCCACCTGTTGATGCCACATTGGTCATATAAGGCAGTAAATTTGCTGAAGCAATATTATTTAGATTTGGTTGATCAATAAAAATCCAACCTCCATAATCTAAGGCATCAGAAACCCAATCTACAAAACAATTTGAAATACCCGTTCCCACTCTTCCTGCAGGTGCCGATACTTCTGGTTCATCAGCATCAGAAGTTAAAAGTCTAGAACTCGTTATAGAATTCATTTTTATTGATATAGAATCAAAAACAGTGTTTATTGCAGGCAAAGAATAACCACATGGAAAGTACCAATCATGAGTCCCATTCAATCCATTATTCCATTCAACACACTTGGAAGTTGTATTATAAATCATAAGACCGGTTGCTGGATTACTTATAGCATCTCTTTGCGCTTTAGATAATCTTGGTGGTAAAAACCCTCTTGTGATACTTTCCAATTCTAAAATAGCGGAGTTACTTGGAGATATTGTTCCGATTCCCACTTGTGAAAATCCTTCAATAGACATTAATAAAAATGTACAGATTAGTATTCTTTTCATCATGAATAAAGTTATTTGGTGATTGATACGAATTGATATGTAAGATTGATATTTTGTTATGTTTTGGAGAACTTATAAAAGAAACCCATTTACAAACGGATAATCCTCAAAAATTAATAGATAATTACATGCTGCAATTTTATAAACTACTCTTTATGAGGTTGTTACAACAAAACACTACAGAGAGACACGTTTGGGGCTTATCAAAAAAAAAAAAAATCTGTTGTAATAAATTACAAAATAAAACAGGTGCTATATGAATGTCTTATAATCATAAAAAACTCATCTACAACAGACTTTTCATGAATAAAATTTATTTTAAGAGAAATTTATGAGTGACTATAAAAATTAGTTACAAATTTTCACCGAACTAATTGCCCATGCAAAACCTAAGGTTGTATTTTCTAAAGGGTGAGGAACTGGGGTTAATCTTTCTCCAGAATCGTTTGCAGATTCCATTTCATCAATCATCCCATTTACACCAACTGACTTATTAAGAATAAAATCTCCTTGTGTCGGATTTGTTAATGAGTAACCATTTTCTCGAACATCTGGACAACCATCTCCGTCAGAATCAGCATCTTTCCAGTTTGGAATTCCATCTCCATCTATATCTTCTTTATAAAAAACTTGCATATTCATTTTTCTTTGAGTAGTCGTAGTAAATACATTCTTAGCAACAGAAGCTCTTACAAGATCAGGAGGGTTTGTAAAATTACCTGCATTAGCTGTAATCATTGAACTCAAAAATGTACTGAATGATCCATTTACGGGCTGAAGACGAACAAATTCTGAGTCTGTTGATTTTAGAGTCGCATAAACTTTCGCTACACTATCTACCTGTAAAACAATCCTTAACCTTGGCAACTGATTCACATTTTCGATATTTGGATTCACAATATAATTTGGCGTAGTTGTATTGTTGTTTATAGGATTACCATCTGTTGTAAGGTAGTCCCCCGTGAATCCATTTCCAAGTCCAGTAATTGGTCTATTTTGAGTTTCAAGATAATTTCTTCCACCAACTAAAACATTATGAACTGTTCCAGTTGATCCACTTTGAAAATCAACATTGATCGCCTGTACAAACGAAAAATAATTCACTACTACTCGATCAAATGGTATGTTATTAATATAACAAGCATAAGGCGCAGTACTTATATAATCATTAGGAAAAAATGGAAATTGTTGAACAATGAAGTTATTATTTACTTTCTCCCAAAAATCAGTAAGTCCATCATTATCATCATCAATATCAACGGAATCTACAACCCCATCATTATCCCAATCCAAACTAGGACATTCTGGTGTATTCACCCATTTGACATCACTAAAAAATGTAAGACTCCCATCTCCACAACAATTTGTACAATAAACGATTAATCCCTCCTCAGGATTAGCGATTGTGGACCTTTCCAAAGCTGTCATTCTTGGAGGTAAAAAACCTCTATCGGTGGCTTTCACTTCTAGTATCGAAGACTCATGAGGAGTAACCGTACCAATACCCACCTGCGCTGATGCGGATATAAAAAAGGCTAATGAAACAATTATAAAATTCCGTAACATGCGATTCTCTTAGTTTTTAGCATTTATAATTAATTAAACCCTATTTTCAACGACATAACACACTGAAAAACCGTCACTTGGATTCATTATCGCTTCAAAATTAGTAATTAAAAAATTAATAATTCACTAGATGTTAAGACCTCGTTTAAAATTGATAAGTTTGCTCTATAAAATGTTATTTATTGATTCATAAATGACTAAACTTGTCAAATTATTAAATCACTATTCGTGCTTTTCAATAGTAACTAGAAAACCATATTTTTCTTCTATTTTATATTTAGCACCAAGCAATGAAATTATTTTCGAAATCATTTGATTTCCAAATCTTTCTTCTTTATTTAGATTTTTTATTTTAAAATTACCATTATCTTTATAACTATACCTCCATTGTTTAATATCCTTCTCTGTAAACTTTATTATTATTAATTTCTCATTCGTATTCTCAAAACCATGCTTTATAGAATTCATGAAGAATTCTACAGTTAGTATACCAATATATTTAAGTATTTCAGGAGGTAAAGCACTTTTCTTATCAACTAAAATTTGAATACTGACATCCTCCCCATCAAAACCTTTAAGATGTTTTATCAACATTGATAAATAATTTTTGACAGAAATTTCATTTTGATTTTCATTTTTATAGAGTAACTCATGAATATCTGCCATAGTATTCATTTTATGCTGAAATGATTTTAAATCGAATTCTTTATCCTCTAAAAACTCTATTGTTGCTAAATCACTAACCAATTGAATATTATTCATGATTCTATGATTGGACTCCGCAAGAAATAATTCAGACTCTTCTTTTACTTTTAACAGTTTATTCTCAAAATCCAGCACTTTTTTTTCCAAATGTTTTTTCCTCAAAATCCATATTAAAAAACTAAATAGCAATAATGTAAAAATAATAACAAGTGTCTGTGATAACACCTTATTTTTATCCTTTATACTATGTAAATTATTTTTTTGTTTCTTTTTTTCTTCTTTATGAATTTTATTATAAAAATTATGTACTCGAATATTAGTACTTAAGTTATCAAAGTGTTGATAATTAGTGTTTTCTGATAAATTTTGAATAACAGCTTTTGTATTCCCTAATTTCAAATTGTTAAAAACTTTTAACCCATTTACTTTGGCTTTGATATCTGGCAAGTATGGATTTCTACCGATGTTCTTTCCGAGGCTATCCAATATATTATTCGATTCTTTATATTTTTTAATATCAGAAAATAATTTAGCCTTTCTATATATAAGTTCTGGTTTAAAATGACCTGCCTTTTTAAACCAATTTATATATCTTGTTAGATCTTCTATTTGCTTTTCCTTAGACACATCTATCCCCAGAAGATCAAGAAGATTATTCTCATATACATAAAGTAGATAATTTAATCTATCAAAATTGGGATCAATCTTTAAAGAATCCTCGATACATTTTTGTAACAAAATTATTGAACGTTCAAATTGAACTTCAGCCATCTCATATTGTTCCAAACTTTTATACGACAATCCAATATTGTTATGCATACTCGATTTGTGAATCAAACATTTATCTAGTTTCATTTGCTCCTCATATACCTCGATAGCTTTTTCAAACTGATATGTTTCATAATAAATAGAGGATTTAAATGCTAATCTTTCTCTTTCTATGAGGTAAACAGTTTTATCATTCAAAAATCGTAAAATATTTAAAAGTCTAAACCTTTGATTATTAGACTTATAATACACCAATGCGGCTTCTATAATCAACCGAGTAACAACTGACTTTTTTTCACTTGATTCTTTAATCAAATTACCTATCCTACCCTCAATATTCTCAATATCACCAACGCTATAATGTATTTCTACTAACGTTTTTAAATAATTATTATAGATTTTCGTAAAGTTGTTTGAATCATGTTGAATTATCCTAGCCATTTTTTTTCTAATGGATGACTCATTTTGGCGTTTTTTATCTTTATTTAATTCCCCAATTAAGACATAATAGTCTGACTCTACAAATTGCTCCAGATCTACATATTTAGCATAAGATAATGTAGATAAAAACATTAACTGGAAATAAAATAATAACTGTACAAAATTCAAAAAACGAAATATCATTTTAAGCAGGGTTTCAAGTCATAAAAAAGACATTGACAATAATACCTAATGTTTTAAAAATAACTCTCTTAAAGATTTCTGATGAGACATTGAGATCGGTATTTTTATTTCTCCTATAAATAACTCATTTTTACCAATGCTTACTACATTGCTAAAGTTAACTAAGTATCTATTATGAGTTTTCAAAAAAAAGTGTCCCTTAATTTGTTCCTCAAAATAAGTTAGCTTTCTACGTACAACTATAGTCGCAAAGTTATTAGAGTAAATATTCACATAATTCCCCTCACTCTTGAAGTAGAGAATTTGACTTATTGGGATTCGATATGCTTTACCCCCATCTTCTAATGACAAAAATTCTTTTTCTTTAATTCCTGAAAATTGATTTCTCTCTTCATTTTGTTCTCTATCACGTAAAGCCAAGCGAATATTTACCAAAAGAGTAGAGTCATCATAAGGCTTTCTTATATAGCAATCGTACTCAAATGAATCTATTTCAGAAAATGTTTTTAAGTCACTCCATGCTGTTAAAAAAATTATTTTTCTACTAGCATCAATTTCTTTGATTTTTTTAACTGTATCAATACCTGAAAGTTCTCCCTTTAGTTTAATATCGACAATTGCCAAATCAAAAAAGATTTGATTTATATCTTTTAAAACATGTTCTCCAGAATGATAAACAGGCAGCACATGAAAGTGCTGAGATTCCAACAATATTTTTAACTTTAAAGCTAATATTGGGTCATCTTCAATAATTAGAATGGTGCGATTTTTCATATAATTCATTCTCAAATGCGTTTTATACAAGAAATGAAAATAATTTTATTTTTCACTTAAGTTTAGTATGTTATCCGTTTGAAGAATTACAAAATTAATTATTCTCAGAAAGAAAACATCACGTTTAAACTACTTTTAAAAAACGAACCCTCTGAGCCTCTTTTTTCAATCAGAACACCATGATACCTTATCAATCCGTAATAAACAAATAACTTACATCGCTTCAAAATAATCAAAGGCTTATATCTATCTTAAAAACTTCGTTCGTCTTGAACATAAGATAAGTAATATACCTTGATTTATGTTTTTATTGAAAAAAACTAATTATATAACAAAAATAAGGAAATTGTAATTCGAACTATTGAGCCTTGCATTACAAAAACAAAAATATGTTAAGTTTTGCGTGTTTTTTGTGAAGTTCACTCCTCTATTTAGTAACTATTAAGCCCGTCTTCTACCAACTTTTAGTACTCGTTGAAATCATCTGAATATAAGGAGGTTCATTCTGACTATAAGCACTCTCTTGGTTCGTACAATTTGGCGAATTTTGCGACGTGCAATATCCCATAAATGATGTTTGTCCACCTCCTGCTGCTCCAATAATATCTTGTGGATTTGAAGCATTGGCAGAGATAGTAGAAACATTTTCTAATATAAGAATTGGATTTGCAGGTATACTCAAAGTAGGTCTTTTTAACACATAGTAATATTGACTAAAACTATTGATTGCAATGTTCGGAAAAGTCTCACCATAATAATTTCTACCATTGAATTGTCCTTGATGAGGCGCAACAGAATTCCCCCAAGCCATTCTATAATGCATTATATTTCCGTTTGATGCTTTAGATTTATGGGTAAATGCTACTATATAATCATTACCATTTGGATAACTTGGAAAACTTACACTTGAATAACTATGTAAATATAATGCATTCTGACCAGGAACCTGCGGAGCAACTCCTTTTCCATGCACTGGAGTTCCACTCATAAATCCATCTGTTCTTCCCGTCTTTGAGGCATTTTGCAAATTATTAGCAACCGCTTGGTATGTTGCATTAGAAACACTACACCATTCATTCACGTTTTTAGAGTCATAACAAGCTAAATCCGCAGCATTTCCCCCCGCGACAATTGCTATTCTAATTTGGTCTTCAATAATGTTGACATCTAGATTACAGGTGTGACCTTGGAAATCAACGGCAAAAGTGGCTATTCCAGTAGTTGGAGATGTCCCTGATAAATTAAAAATCAAATTACCATTTCCACTATTAAGGGTTCCGGCTTGCAACTCAAGTTGATACCCAGTTATTCCTGTAGATTGAATTACAGATCCAGCAGTATATACAGATCCATCACCATTTTCATACGGAATTTGAAGAGTTCCTGTGTGATTTGTATTTATCACAGGATTACCACTTGGCAGAAGTATGGAATCACATCGTAGAGCAGATATTGCATTACTTACACTACTTCCACAGGTGCTTTTCCACACAGTTCCATTGAATACTTCGATACATTTTTTGTCTAAGTTGTAAATCAATAAACCCTCAGCAATATTTCCATTATTGATCGCGTCTCTTTGCATTTCGGTTAATCGAGGTAACAAGAATCCCTTTGCTGTTGCCTTCACATCCAAAATCGCCGATTCATCTGGAGAAACTGTTCCTATACCCACTTGAGCAATTGTAAGATTGAACAATAGTGAAAAAATTATTAAAAAATGAATTTGGTGCATAGTTGTTAATTATCGTTTATAAAATCACAAAAACACCTCGCTGATATTAAGGTGAATTCCGCATCAAAAGTAATATTTTACAACGTTGATTATGTTGTAAAAAATAAATTCTGATTCGAATGTGAAGTTTTCTAAGCAATTTGTGAAGATTATATTCTTTAAAGATAAAACGCTCTCAATTTGCGAGCGTTTTAAACCATGTGAAGTTCTAATGATGCAAATTTTATTCAAAAATTGAAAAAAAATTAGAACCCAACAGCTTAGAAATCTATAAAGATCCTAACTAGTCTCTTTTCATCAATTTTAATTGCCTCATTTCAATATAGCTTTTTGGGTGATTAGGTAGTAAGGCTGCATCGTTCCACACTTCCACTCGCCAGTATCTAGCATTCACTGGTGTTTGCAATGAATAAGTAAAAGCTGATGTATACCTTCTTAAAGAGTCCGTCGTTGTCCCCACAGTAGCATACCATACAGAATCTAACAGGTACCCCTCTACCGCTGTTTTTGTAATCACATTAGACCAGCCAGCATCAGAGTAATCTGGAGGAGTACCTGATGTGGAAGAATGGCTCTTGATTTCTAAATGTGTAAAACTTCCGTCTGATGGCGTATTAAATGCTGAAATAAAATCGACCGTTTTCGTGCTTTGCAAATCAATAACAAAACCTCCCGAACCATTATTATTGACCCCATCGTTATTCCAGGTGATCGCAGAATTAACATTAAATTTTGTAGAAAAACAAGGAAAATCCTGATCTGCCAAAGAATAAAGTACACCTTGTGGAGTCCAATTAGCATCTGGAGCACTAGACAATACACTTTGTGTACCCTTAATATCACTCTCACCTGATGGCCACACTGTTGATTGGGAAACACTTATCATCTGAACCACTCTTGCTCCATCCGTCCATTCTGCATGATTTGTAAAGGTATAACTCCCTAACTCACCTTCACAGCTCAATTGACCAATTGGTCCAACAGGTGGTGTAGGTGGTGCAAGTGCAACGCAGAAATTTTTCCAATCAGATGCATTGTTTCCATTAGCAACTCCTGTATACACTTCTAAGCATTTACTAGTAAAGTTATATACTATTAACCCTTCTGCAGGGTCAACTATTGCATCTCGTTCTGCCTCGCTAAGTCTTGGAGGTAAGAACCCTTTTTCTATACTGTTCAGTTCGAGCGCTGCAGAATTATCCGGACTAACTGTTCCTATCCCGACTTGAGCACATAAAGACATAGAAGCAGATAAATAAATCACGAAAAGGTGCTTTTTCATACTTATTTGTTTTTGGTTTGAATTATTTGTTTTATAATAAATACAGACCCTAGCGACCTATCACCGGTATCTTTTACCAAAAGTATGTCATAAGATTTCTTCGGTGTTTTTTAAAAAACGGAAAACACAATTAATGTTAAGTTTGTCATGAATTTAGGGAAGTTTTGAGTTTTTCTAAAAAAACACGAATGGAGAAACCTAAAATTTTAAATCCTTCCATTAAACTGTCGCTCAATGGGATTCTTCTCTCTTCCCTAAAAACGATATTTTATGTATCATTTCTCAATCAACATTAAAAAAAGCCGTTTTACATTTGTAAAAAATTAGGCAAATGAAACACACTCAAGAATCTTTATATAAAGGAATTTTATTATCACTCCTTATTACATTACTTGCCTTTGCTCTTAAACCTGTACTTGGATTAAGCGTAGTGTTGTTAGCTTTAATCTTGGGTGTTTTTGCAGGAAATATGATAAGAGTTCCCGAAAGCTATAATTCTGGTATCAAAAAATCTAGTAAAATATTTTTGGAGCTCGCAATTGTTTTTATCGCATTTAGCATTGATTATAATAAACTCTTAGACTTAGGATGGAAAACCATTTTTATTATAACAAGTACAATGGCACTCGTATTAATCATGACTGTTTGGTTGGCAAAAAAAATGAAATACACTTCGGGGTCCAGTCATTTGATTGGTTTTGGGACTGCAATATGTGGTTCTTCTGCTATTGCAGCCTTATCTTCAGTGGTTCCTCATAAAAAAGAAGATTTAGGAATTTCCCTAGCTGTGGTTAATTTTTATGGTCTTTTAGGAATGATTATCCTCCCTTTTATTCTTCTGTATTTTTATAATGAATATCAAAGTGGTATTTTCTTGGGTGCTTCTCTGCATTCTGTAGGAAATGTGGCAGGTGCAGGTTTTGGGATGAATAAACATATTGGAGAACTAGCAATTACGGTAAACTTGGTAGAGTCGCATTATTAACGCCCGCATTGTTAATTTTTCAGTTATTTATTAAGAATAAGACTCCTCAAAAAAAGCAATCTGCATTTAAAATACCTTGGTATTTAATTGTATTCATTCTTATTTCCATCCTCACGTCTTTGATTGATCTACCTCTATCTTTTACAAAGCTTGCTAGCAACATCAGTTCTTTTCTTTTGGCAATAGCTATGGCAGCCATTGGTCTAAAGATCCATTTCAAAACTTTGATTACCTCGGGTAAAAAAGGTCTTGTTTTCGGTGGTATTATTTTTCTTACTCAACTTTTGGCAATCCTTTTACTTTTAAAACTTTTATAATACAACAAAAGCCCTCAAAAAATTGAGAGCTTTTGTCTTGTCTTAAAATTAATTTACTTTAATACATATCAATAAATTGATTTATATCTATAAGTAAATGAACATCATAAAGATATTAGTTCGTTTCATCCACATAAGGCATTTTACAACTAAATGAAATCGAAACATTGTTTCCACCAGAAGTAAATGTTCCAAAAGCATTTGCTTTTAAGTATCCATTGTCTCCTGTAAACTCTGTAATTGTCACAGGAATAGAAATCCCTGCCTGAGTAGTTTCATTAATCCCTGATACATTTTTAATGACCAATGTACTTACATTATAAGTCCCTAAACCATTAAAGTTTGGAAGTAAGAAATAGGCTCCTTGGCTAGAATTAGAAAGTCCTGCAGCTGTTTTACTTGATTTCAGGTATATTCCACCTTGATAAGAAGCTTTTTTATTCGCTATAACATGGTTATACACCGCTGTATCTCCGTTAATAATTATCTGGATACTATCTTGTGGCACTGGGTTAGGATTGGTAATAGCACAAGGATTGTTATTGGCATCCAAGGCAAAATCCGTACGGTAGTTCCATGGTGCAGAATACGTGTTGGAAACAGTTGCATTTCCTACTTTCACCTTAGTTTTAATGGTGTTATACCAGTTGCTTGAAGTTGCGTACCCCATTGCATAGAAACCATTTTTTGTCTTTATCTTAAAACGATTCCAATTTCTGTAAGTCAACTGTACCGTTTTATTATTCATGAGTTGTCCATCACAATCCGTTACAATACCATAAGATTTTACAAAATTGGTAGTCGGTGTATTTACTTGTTTTTCACCAATATTCAATTGTTTTATCCATGTTTGTTCTGTAAGTTTGAATTTTTTCAAGACTTCAGCTGTTGCAGATCTATTTGGCTTATTCACCACCTCTACATAATATTTATTGGTAAATTCTCTTGGTACTTTAATTTTGAATTTTCCTTGAGAATTTGTTTTCGCTTTAGCAATAATTCTACCATTTGGAGAATCTAGTCTTATTCTTACATAAGCTCCTTGCATAGGAATGCTTTGTGGTAAAATAATTCCACCATCACACACATCTCCTATACCATCTCCATCAGCATCTTCTTGACCTGGGTTTGGTTTATTGATACAGTTATCTTCATCATCTGGTATTCCGTCATTATCTTTATCTTCATCATCTGGTTCTCCGATATCAGGTCCATCTCCTTTACAGGTATCAATGGGTGCACAATTACATGGTATAACAATGATTCCGATTACCCAACATGGTTTCTTCCAATCATCCCAATTAAGTTTTGTAAAATGGGGAACGTTTACTTCATAGAAATTTCCTTTTCTTTTTGAAGATTCTTGGTATTCTTTCCAGTAACCTTCTTCTTCACCAAAGTACCAAAACTTTACATCATTGGGTGCCGAGGCAGTCATAGAAGCAGGAATAGGGTGTTTGATATGAGCTGTTTTTCCATCAGCAATATTTAATTTTTCTCCAGATGGAGACTCCAGCTCGATGTATAGCATCCCATAAGAATAAAGCGATCCATCTGTTCCATCTGTAGTAACTCCAACGAGGTCTCCTGGCATTTGCTCCAAATGATCTTCACTTTCAACATCAATTGCCTTTGCAAAAACATCTACGGCTCCTGAATAAGCATTATTTGATGCTTCGCTCTTAATGCTATTTTCACCAAATGTGATGACATCCCCAGAAGTCATAGTAATTACTCCCCCAGCAGCGGCATCAAAAGTCCCTACCTTTTTCTTTTTAGTCATAGAAATTGCAAGATCAACACCTGCTTCAGAAGCTCCAAAGGCTCGCGAACCATCAAAATAACCCGTTTTTTTCACCTTTACCACTCCATGGTTTTTAGAAACCATAGCATCTTCAAATGAAAAAAGCCCTTTTGAATCTGTTTGAACACTTGCCGTTCCTAAGCTTACCGTGGCACCAGATAAAGCCATTCCTTCTTCGTCGGTGACCACTCCACCAATAGCGGAGACTTTTATTTTCTCCGTATTAAAAATAGACAATTCTGCTTCTGTAACAGAATCGTTTGTTTTGGTGTTTAAAACATCCTTTGTACAAGATGCCGTAAACAAACCAATAACAGCCGCAGCTGTCCAAATTCTAGATAAATTTTTCATAGTCTGTTGTTTAAAAATTTGATGAGAGTTTTACAAGGATATTGCCAAAAGGGAAAAAACTCCTTTCAAGCAATTTCAACGGAATTGTGCTTTGTTATAAAGAACGAATAAAGAACCGTTGGTATCTCATAAAGAGCTTTCTCCTTATTATCAAGTTAATTAACTAACAAACTATCTATTGAGAAAAATATTTTTCAAAAAATAAATATACTATTATATCAATATTTTATTATATGTTTGTTTTAAAGATTCAAAAAATCATCTTTGAAAAAAAATGAAAAAAAAATAAAGTGATTTTCAAAATACGATTTCGAAAACCACTTTAAAAAAGTTTGTGATTAAACTTTTATCTATTTCACAGCAATTTTTGTTTTGTAAATTCCTTTTTCACTTTCAATTTCTAAAAAGTAAATACCCTTATTCCAGCTCTTTTTATCTAACCATGAAGTTTCTAATGTTTTATTAATCTCCGCTCCAAGACTATTATATACTGTAATTCTTTTCACAGTTATTCCTTTTAAATATATACGCTGATCATCTTGCCAAATTTCTACTGAGTTATTGTTTTCTAAAACCTCAAGCATATCATCTGTAACCTCAAGACACTCGCTAGTATCCTTACAAGAACCTATAGAAACGATCAATGCATAATTCCCTGGACTTGATGGCTGATAACCCATAGACGTTGCACCTGATATTTCCATTTTTGTATCACAATTATACCATTGGTGTTCCACAAAGGCTATTTGTGCATCTAAAGTTTTGGTGTTTGGATTCCAAACCATAGTAGAAACAGGGTTGTATTTTATGAGTGTCAAATTGTGAATTTTACAATCTACAGTATCTGAATACGTACCTCCCTGACTCAATATTGTTCCAAAAAAATCATAAGTCTCATCATTACAAAGATCTGCGGAATAATTTGTATCTGTCAAATTATTGACTAATAAATGTTGAGTAGAGATTATAGAGTCACATCCTAAATATGAATGCAAGGTATCATTATAAAAACCTGTACTCGAAGTGTATTCTCCAAATATTTCTACAGAATCACCCTCACAAATATGAAAAGCGGGCAATGTATCAAGCATTAAACTCGGACAAAGTTCTGTAAATGATAAAGACCCCGATCCTCTATTTGTTCCATGCTGTGCTAAAGTACTTCCATTTCCAATAGCATAAGCGATAGACAACGTACCTGTAGATATGCTAAAAGCGTAATCTTGAGCATCTGAAGTCGTCATTTTTCTACTAAACTTAAATGTCTTAGTACTTCCAACAGTTGATGAGGTGATATTTTTTAAGTTTTGATTTGTATGGATGGCTGGAGCTCCATTTCCGTTCATTTGATATTCGGCTGGATTTCCTCCCCCATTGTTACAAACAATGGCATAACCAGACATGACGGTAGTATTAAAACCCATTGCGAACCAGATATTACTAGGCCCTGATATTTCAAAAAAGACCGAATCCTTTATACTGTTTATTTCAACTTTGGCGGTCATGGTATTTCCTGTTCCAAATGTTCCTGTAGCATATTTGATTTGAGCATTAGAAACAAAAGAAAAAGATAACATAAAAAGAAAAAGATATATATTTCTCATAATCAATGATTTTTGTGTCAATTTACAATAAAAAAATTAAATATGAAAACAAATAAAAATTATCGTTATTGTTTAATAAAGTTCTATTAATGATAATTTGCACAAGATGATTCGAATAAAAATAGTGTAATAATTCTGATATTTTACGGTAAATTTGCCCTCCTAAATTCTATTGATTATGACAATGATAGCCAAAAAAGTAGCTTTTCATACAATGGGTTGTAAACTCAATTTTTCTGAAACTTCCACTATTTCTAGAAAATGTGTGGACGAAGGTTATGAAAAAGTCCCTTTTCAAGAAAAAGCAGATATCTATGTCATTAATACTTGCTCTGTAACGGAAAATGCCGACAAAGAATGCAATAGAATGATCAGGAAGAAAAAGGAAGCTCAACCTGATTCTTTAGTTGTTATTATTGGTTGTTATGCGCAACTAAAACCTAAAGAAATTGCTCAAATAGATGGAGTGGATTTAGTTTTGGGTGCTACAGAGAAATTCAAACTTCCTTTTTACCTCAACTCTTTAGTAAAAGACGAAGTCTTAGATTCTGTATATTCTTGCGATGTAGAAGAGGCTAATCAGTTTGAGTCTGCCTATTCTATTGGAGATAGAACAAGGGCTTTTCTCAAAGTACAGGATGGGTGTGATTATAAATGCACCTATTGTACCATTCCACAAGCTAGGGGAATTTCTCGTTCCGATGATATGGAGAGTATCATTCAAAAAGCTCAAGAAATTGCCCAACAGGATATCAAAGAAATTGTACTTACAGGTGTAAATATTGGGGATTACGGAAAAGGGGAATTTGGAAACAAAAGGCATGAACATACTTTTTTGGATCTCATTACTTATCTAGATGAAGTTGCAGGAATAGAAAGAATCAGAATTTCATCTATAGAACCCAACTTACTTAAAAATGAGGCCATTGATTTGGTTTCAAAATCAAGAACTTTTGTTCCCCATTTTCATATTCCACTTCAGTCTGGATCCAATGAAATTTTGGGAGCTATGAGAAGAAGGTATCGCAAAGAGCTGTATCTAGAGCGAGTGAAACGAATAAAAAGCACTATGCCTCACGCCTGTATTGGTGTTGATGTAATCGTTGGATTCCCAGGTGAAACTGAGGAAATATTCCTCGAAACTTATGACTTCTTATCTTCTTTAGATATTTCTTACCTCCATGTGTTTTCTTATTCTCAAAGAGCCAATACAATTGCTGATCAAATGGAAAACCAGATTCCCAAAGCAACCAAAAGTAAACGCTCAAAGATGCTCAGGATTCTTTCTGCCAAAAAACGGCATTCTTTTTATGAATCTCAATTAGGAACAGTGGTTCCTGTTCTTTTTGAACAAGAGAATAAAAATGGATTTATCACGGGATTCTCTAACAATTATGTAAAAGTAAAAGTAGATTATGATCCAGGGTTAAGAAACCAGATCGTTTCGGTTCTTCTTAAAGAAATTGATGAAAATGATGGAACGGTTATTGGAGTTCTCCAGTAATACCATTTACATTGTTAGTTTACCCATATTAGTTTCTTTTTCGAAGTAACTCGTTGTGGAACATCTTCCTTTCCCTCCCGAAAAATCGGGACAAGCTATTCAAAGAGGGCTTATACCAGTGAGTCAATGAACATCATAAATGGTATCATATTATACCTTACTGAACCACCATTTTTTTACTCATTCTCCTTTCGGATTTATTTAAGATTTGAACGGAGTAAATCCCTTTTTTCAAAGTAGAAATATCAATTTGCTGTTGCGTATTTGAGTGTAAAACCACCCTTCCTAATGCATCAATAATTTGTATA